>DATABW010000276.1:0-3628 GCA_036259375.1 Woeseiaceae bacterium | reverse complement strand
GCGCGACCCGACCTGCGCCGAAGACGCCGGGGAGCGCGCGCCTGCGGCGCCGCCCGAATCGAATCATGCTGGACGTCAAGCTTTCGGAGTCCTTCAGCCGCGGCGGGCAGCAAGTGAATTGAGCGCGGACCGGATGCTCTCGAGCCCGACAGGTTTTACCAGGTACCACGCAAATCCCGCTTCTCTGGCGCGGCGGCGATCTTCTTCTTGTCCACAACCGCTGATGGCCACTAGCGGAATGTCGGAGCGTAGCAGCGCTTGAAGGCGTCGCGCCAGCTCATATCCGTCAATCACGGGCAAGCCGATGTCCAGGAAGGCGAAATCCGGCTGGAACTCGCCTGCCCGTGCCAATGCTTCCTCGGCATTGTGTGCGACGCAGACCTCGTGCCCCATTTCCTGCAGGAGAAAAGAGAGGCTCGTCGCAAAGTCGACGTTGTCGTCCACGAGGAGGATGCGTGCGCAGGCACCGGCCGGGAGGGCTTTTGCGGCCGCCACCGGCCTTCCCTGTTCCGACGTCAGGGCCGCTTTGACCGGCAACTGCACCGTGAACGTGCTGCCCTTGCCGGCGCCCGGGCTTTCCGCCTGGATGCTGCCGCCGTGCAGCTCGACCAGGCGCTTAGCGAGGGCAAGACCGACGCCGAGCCCGGCCTGCACACGCTGGCCCGCGTCCTGGTCCTGCGCGAACATCGCGAAAATGCCGGACAGGTCCTCGGCGGCAATGCCTTTGCCGTTGTCGCTCACCGTGATGCGCGCGGTGTTGCCGTGCACGGCCGCGGTGAGCCCGATCTTTCCGCCGCTTTGCGTGTACCGCGAGGCATTATTGAGGAGATTGGCAAATACCTGCGATAACCTGACCGGATCCGCCTGCATGAAGATCGGCCGCTCCGGGATCTCGATCGACAACGCCTGGTGTTCGCGCTCGAGCAACGGCCGCACCGTATCGACGGCATTCTCCAGGATCTTCGCGAGCTCGACCGGCTCGCGGCGCACCGTCAGCTTGCCGCGCGAGATGCGGGATACGTCCAGGAGGTCGTCAACGAGCCGGATCATATGGCTGAGCTGCCGCTGGATAATGTCCCGAGCCTGCTCGCTCGTCGCTTCGGTGGCTTTCGGCGAGCGCATGAGACTCACCGCGTTCACCATCGGCGCCAGCGGGTTCCTGAGCTCGTGCGCCAGGGTCGCGAGGAATTCGTCCTTGTGCTTGTCCGCGAGCCGGAGAGATATCTCGGCGTTCTTGCGGTCTTCGGACTCCTGGTGCAGTTTGCGATTCGAGTCCTCCAGCGCCTGCTGCCGCTCGCTCACTTCGGCCAGCATCGCATTGAAGGCGTCGACCAGCGTGCCAACTTCATCCTCCGTCGTCTTTGCCGCGCGCAGGTTGAAATCCCGGTCCTCGACAATGCGGCGCGCCACGTCGGTGACCGCCAGGATCGGCCCCGTGACGCTGCCCTGCAGCCACATGGAAACCAGTGCCGCAACGAGCAGGCTGACCAGCATCACGGCGCCGAGTATCAGCAGGTAGTCCACGACGCGGTCCGCGAGTTCGTACTTGGCGCGCAGGTACACCGTGCCGAGTAGCTGGTTGTTCTCCACGATCGGGTGGAAGAGCGTCATCGCGCGGCCTTCCACCTGCGGACCACGTGCCTCGGCGGTGTCGGGAAAGGGCCTCGTGTTTCCTATCTGCCGATAGGTAGCGAAAAGCTTTCCGTCGGCAGTGTAGATCGCCGCCGCATCGATGACCGGCCGGCTCGACATCATCGCGAGCGTCGCTGTCGCGGCTGCCGCGTCATTGAAGGCAAGTGCGGGAGCCGAGGTGCGCGCGAGTATGTCGGCCTGGGTCGTCACATCGCTGAACAGGAATGATCGATACCCCCGCGCTTCATAGGTCAGCAGGGCGATGGCGGAGACCAGCAACGCGACGAAGGTCGTGACCAGCACGATCACCAGGACCTTGCGCCGGACGGAACGATGAATTCCTAGCTGCATCGATCTAGCGTCATGTTCCCGCCCTGCCCGGCACCCTCACGTATCCGGCCCCAATAGCCGCCGGCAATTCTGCCGCAGCTGGCCGGATCACGTAAGAGGTACAGGCCCTTCATGCCTGACAAAGCTGAGTTCCGGTTATCGCCGATGGCGGCCAGAAGAACTCCCCCTCGATGCACGGCGCCGATCCCGCCGGCCGCTGTGTCGCGGCGGGTGCGGGAAGAAGCAGGTGAATATACCAAATAACGTAGCGCCGGTTGCCGCCCGTGCCCCGTCGGCGTTTGCCGACATCGGTGATACCCGCAGCGGTTTCCTAAAGGTCGCCCGTATCGCAGGCTTTCCCCGGCGGCCGCAGAGGCTGTATTCGCTGCTCATGGTACGGCAGGTGGGTGCCCCAGCCGGGCATCCGGCGCATGAAGTGGTAGGCGGCAGTCAGGATCAGCCGCCGCAAGGCGCTTTGCCTCGGCCGGCCGCCGGTCCTCACCTCGGCGCAGGAGTTTTCGATCAGACCGTCGAGATTCCGTTGCAGGTCCCCATTGAAACGGGCGTCCAGCACGAAAATGTTCGCCTCAAGATTGAGGCCGAGGCTGAACGGATCCAGGTTGCTCGAGCCGACCGTTGCCCAGCGGTCGTCGATCGTCGCCACTTTCCCGTGCAGCGCACGATCCGTGTAGCGGAAGATCCGCACTCCCATCGACAGCAGGTCGTCATAGAGAATCGATGCCGCCCAAACGCTCAAGGGGCGATCGGGCTTGCCCTGCATGATGAGGCACACGTCGACCCCGCGCTTTGCCGCCCCTCTTAGGTCGCGGATGAACCGGTAACCCGGAAAGAAGTACGCGTTCGCAATCACGATGCGCTTGCGGGCATTGCGAATGCCGGCGCGATACATCGTCTCGATGTCGGTCGGGTGCTGCTGGTTGTCGCGGAACACGAACAGGGCCTGCGCATCCTCGCCGGGATTGATCATTTCCCGGGGGAAACGCCGCAGCCACCGCCGCAGCCGCTTCCACGGGGGGCCCCCGTGCACGTCCTTGCGATACCGGCAGTAATCGTGAATGTCCTTCACCACCGGGCCAGTGACTTCGACGGCGTAATCCTGCTTCGAGCGCTCGCCGAAATTGCGCAGGTGCTCGTCCGAGTAATTGATGCCGCCGACGAACGCGCGTTCGCCGTCGATCACGACGATTTTGCGATGCATCCGGCAGAGAAGGTTCGTGCGCATCGCCAGGAACGTCGGCTGGGGATCGAAGGAGTCCAGCCGCACGCCTGCTGCAGCCAGGCTCTCGAGGAACTCCGCGGAAAATGCGGGTGAGCCGTACCCGTCGACCAGCGCCCGCACTTGCACGCCGCGTTCGGCAGCCGCAACCAGCGCGTCGCGTAACTGCAGCCCCACGTTGTCCTCCATCCAGATGAAGGTCTCGAGGACCACTTCCTCGCGCGCTCCGCGTATCGCTTCGAAAATGCGAGGATAGAGCTCCTCGCCGTTCTCTAGCAGTTTCAGCTCGTTTCCGCTGGTCCAGTCGCTCATCGCCTTCTTCTTGGAACCCCTGCGCAGGTGGGCGGCAGCGGGCGATTGTAGCCTCAATACCGCAACAGCCGGCCGAATGGCGGGAAAACCGACGCCGCCCGTGGCACATTGCGGCAA
>DATABW010000275.1:0-2115 GCA_036259375.1 Woeseiaceae bacterium | reverse complement strand
ATCGGCACCATCGCCATGACCGAAGTGGACGCGCGGCAGCACTACGGGGACGACGTCCGCATCTACGAATCGCAATTCACGCCGATGTACTATGCGCTCGGCGAGAAGAAGCCGCAGACACGGATGAAGCTGGTCACCGCTGGCCCGGAGGAAACCGTCGTCGGCTGCCACCTCATCGGCGATGGCGTCGACGAGATGCTGCAGGGTTTCGCCGTCGCGATCCGCATGGGTGCCACCAAGCAGGACCTCGACGACACGGTGCCCATTCACCCCACCAGCGCGGAAGAACTGGTGACTATGCGTTGATCGCCATCTGGCGGAGAACGGGTCCGGTATCCGGCCGTATGCCGCGCCACAGGAGAAACGATTCCGCGGCCTGTTCGACGAGCATGCCCCAGCCCATCACAACGTGTTCGGCGCCCCGTTCAATGCACCAGCGGCTGAAGGGCGTTGGCGAGAGGCCGTAGGAGAGGTCGTAGCAAAGGGTGTCTTTAGCGACCGCGGATTGCGGCCACGGCGGCGTTTCACCTTTCAGGCCGGCCGAAGTGGCATTGATCAGCAGCCCGTAATCCGCTGCCGGCACCTCCCGGAACCGGCAGGCGCGTACCCGGCCTTCGGAGGAAAATACGTCCGCCAGTTCGCGGGCCTTGCCGAAATCCCGGTTGGCGATGGTCACCGATCGCGGCCTGCCGTTGAGCAGGGGCCCGAGGATGCCGCGCGTCGCGCCGCCCGCCCCGAGGACCAGGATGTCGATATCCGCAATGACGACCCCGAGATTCCGGGTCAGGTCGCGCATCAGTCCGACGCCGTCAGTGTTGTCGCCGAACACCCGGCCGTCGCGGAAATCCAGGGTGTTGACCGCGCCTGCCCGCCGTGCCCGCTCGCTCAACCGGTCCGCGAGCGCTGCGGCGGCGTTCTTGTGCGGCAGCGTAATGTTGAGCCCTTTGCCGCCGGCTTCGGCAAACTCCCGCACGGCCGTTTCGAGCTTCCCCGGCGGCACCGGCAACAGCTCGTATTCGAGATTCTGCCGTGTCTGCAACGCGAACAGCCGATGAATGACCGGCGACCGGCTGTGTGACACGGGGTAACCCATCACCCCGTAACGATCGACCCCGTCTCGCGCCATCACGGTCCCGCAAACTCGCCACCAGCCGGAGTATACGGCACGACTCTCTGTGGGAGCCCCGCCATGCGGGCCGTTGACGTTCTTTCCCGCGGCTGCGAGTCACAAAGTGCCGCGGACCTCACCCGAGCCAGCGGGCAGCCTGCGGAGCGAAGTAGGTGAGGATCGCCGTCGCGCCTGCGCGTTTGATCGAGAGGAGGGATTCGAGAGCGGCGGATTTTTCGTCCAGCCAGCCGCGCCCGGCCGCGGCCATGATCATCGAATATTCGCCGCTCACCTGGTAGGCGAAGGTAGGCACGCCGAAGCGGTCGCGGACCCGGCGCACGATGTCGAGGTACGGCAGCGCGGGTTTGACCATGACGATGTCGGCGCCTTCGCCGAGATCGAGCGCGACCTCGCGGAGCGCCTCGTCGCTCATGGAGGGGTCCATCTGGTAGCTGCGCTTGTCGGCGCCGCCGAGCGTGGCGGCTGAACCCACCGCGTCGCGGAACGGGCCGTAGAAGCAGGAGGCGTACTTCGCGGCGTAGGCGAGGATCAGCGTGTTCGGATGTCCCTGGGCTTCCAGTGCCTGCCGGATGGCGGCAATGCGGCCGTCCATCATGTCGGAGGGCGCGACGATGTCCGCGCCCGCGGCCGCTTGCGAGACTGACTGCCGCACGAGCATCGCAATGGTCTCATCGTTCAGCACGTAGCCGCTCTCGTCGATGATGCCGTCCTGGCCATGGCTCGTATAGGGATCGAGTGCGACGTCGGCGATCACAGCGAGGTCCGGGTAGGCGCGCTTGATGGATCGGACGGTCTTCTGCACGAGCCCTTCCGGGTTGGCGGCTTCCTCGCCTCCCGGGCTGCGCTTGCCGGTATCGATGACGGGAAAGAGTGCGATCGCGGGAATGCCGAGTGACACGGCTTCCTGTAGGGCTTCGAGAAGGCTGTCCGGCCGATAGCGCGTGACGCCCGGCATCGAGTCGATACTGCCGGCAGGCGTGCCGCCG
>DATABW010000274.1:0-2824 GCA_036259375.1 Woeseiaceae bacterium | reverse complement strand
ACATCGCAAAGCACGGATTCGTGGCGACCGCCAGGTGGAAGGCGATCCTGGCGCGGTAGACATTCACTCTACCGCGACCAGTTATACGATCAGGGACCGATCGAACGATCGCGTGGTGTGTGAAATAAGGCGCCGTGCCGGGCAGCAGAAGATGGACGTCGACGTATCGGTGTTGATGCACATGCCGGACGGCTCGCTGATCCATGCGAATCCCGCCCAGTCGAACACCAGGACGGGGCAGGACGAAGAGATCCAGCAAGGCCGCGACGCCGCGATCAGCCTCTGACCCCGGGCGTGTTTGCAAAAAGCATCCGACCTGTGCAATGTCGCAGGTCGGAGTTCACGCATGCCCTTACAGAATCCGGTCATCGTACTTCCCGGAATCACCGCGACCACGCTGGTCGACCAGTATCCGCTCAACGCGGACGAGATCTGGTCGCTGGTCTTCAACAGGGAGTACGAACGCGCCGCACTGCACCCGGACGATCTCCGCTTCGATGCCATCGAGCCGGCACAGGTGGTGGCGGGCCGCATCTTTCCAGTTTATGACGACCTGATCAAGTCGCTGCGGCACGAGCTGTCTCCGCAGGCGGACCAGCCCACGCCGGTGTTCGCGTTCCCTTACGACTGGCGAATGGACGTGCGCCTGACGGCGGCGCGACTGAGGCCGTTCGTCGAGGAAGTCATCGCCCGCACGCGCCTGCTGAAGCATTATGCAAACGCCGGCGACCTGAAGGTGGACCTGGTCGGCCACTCGATGGGCGGACTCGTCATCTGCGAATACCTCTCGCAGTTCGGCCGCGGTGCGCACGTCGGCAAGGTTGTGACCATCGGCACGCCTTTCCTCGGATCGGTGGAAGCGGTCGTGAAGATCGCGACCGGCATGAGCCTCTTGACGGGCAGCGAGCCCCGGGAGCGGGAGCGGGAGACGGCGCGCGTCACGCCGTCGCTTTACCAGCTCTTCCCGAGCTATGCGGGCGCTGTCGTCGATCGTGCGGGCCGGGATGTCGACATGTTCGATCCCGCCAACATCCAGTCGAGCGTCGTCGAGAGCCTGGCCGCGTTCGTCCGCCTGTATGCTGTCGGCACGCGTGCGCGGGACCGGCGCGCGAGGGCGGAGCGCCTGCTGTCCGACCTCCTCGAATGGGGGCGCAAGCACCGGCAGACCGTGGCGGGATTCAGGACGTCGGAGGCCGGTGTGGCGCAGGGCGACTGGCTGGTCATCGCCGGTGCCGGCCAGCGGACGCGGCTGCAATTGGGCATCGACGGAAGCCGCCGCGCGCCGCGCTACATCATCAATGACCAGCAGTTCGTCAACGAGCTTGGCGCGCTCGAGCCGAATTCGCTGCGCACGGGCGACGGCACGGTGCCGCTGCCGGGCGCCATACCGCCTTTCCTGCCGGCATCGAGGCTGGTGTGCGTGACGGAAGACGACCTGAATTTCTTCGAGCTGCGCGACAGGCTGCTGGTGGAGGTGGGCGGCATGCACGGTCTCCTGCCACGGATCAACCTCGTGCAGCGGCTGATCGTCCGGCACCTGTTGCCGCGCTACCGCGGCGACGTCTGGGGACGGCGCGTGCCGGGAAGCGATTCGTGGAACCCGCCGATTGAGAATTTGCCGGAGAAATCCTACCTGTAGGAGCCCGTCTCACGGGCGACAAGCGGCGCCGGACGCCGTGTCGCCCGGAGAGCTACAAATCAGGTCTCCAGCAACGGGAAACGGCTCGCGATCTCGTCGCCGGTGAACTGCGCCACCCAGCCTTCCGGGTTGTCGAAGAGCCGGATAGCGGTGAAGCGGGGACGGGGCCCCATGTCGAACCAGTGGCGCGTGTTCGCCGGCACCGAGATCAGGTCGTCCTGCTCGCAAAGCATGGAATACACCTTGCCGTCCTTGTGAATGACGAAAAGGCCCCGGCCGCGAACGAAAAACCGCACTTCGTCCTCGCTGTGCGTGTGCTCTTCGAGGAACTTGCGGCGGAACGCATCCTTTTCGGGATGCTCCGGATGCATGCTGACCACATCGAAGGTCTGGTAGCCGCGCTCCGCAACCAGCCGGTCGATCTCCTCGCGATACGCCTCGATGATCGTGTCGTTATCGGCGTCGTCCGGCAGGTCGCGCGCGGTGCGCCAGCGTTCGAAGCGAATGCCCACCGCCCCGAGCTCGTCGGCGATGCGTTCGAAGTCGGTCGTCCGGACCAGCGGGTTCGCGGGATCTGATTCGGCGTAAACGGTGAGTGCGCTCATGGGTGGTCGATTCTACCGAATCCGCTCCAGCGCGAAAACGTGTTGCAGGAGCCCGTCTCACGGCGACTCCCGGATCGACGACCTTGTCGGCCGTGAGACGGGTTCCTGCAAGTCAGATTGTGACTTCGTTGAAATCCCGCGCCAGCGGGTGGTGCCCCGCTCGCAGCGGCTCGTCACGGGCAAGCTGCAGCGTCTTCATGCCGGCACCTGCGGCGGCGTCGAGCTCCTCGGTTACATCCGACAGGAAAAGAATGGCTTCGGCCGGCAACCCGATCCGCTCGGCTATCCTGCGATAGGAGCCCTCGTCGCGCTTGGAACCGACCGTCGTATCAAAGTACCCCGATATCAGCGGCTGCAAGTCGCCGGCTTCACTGTGGCCGAACAGGAGCTGCTGTGCCTTCACCGAGCCGCTGGAGTAGATGTAAATCGCGGCGCCGCGTTCGCGCCAGCGGCGGAAGGCCGGCGCGGTGTCGGCATAGACGTGACCGGTGAAATCGCCCTTTCTGTATCCGCGTTCCCACACCAGTCCCTGCAGCGTTTTCAGCGGCGTGACCTTTCGATCCTCGGCGATCCACTGCAG
>DATABW010000273.1:0-2482 GCA_036259375.1 Woeseiaceae bacterium | reverse complement strand
CGCGCGGGGTTCGCGCGCGGCGCCTCCAACTCTTGTGCGAAACCGGGAATGTGGAGGTTGGAGACAGTGAAGCCGGTCAGTCCCGCCTTTGGCCGTGCGCCGAGGCCGGTTGCGCCTTCGTCGCGGATCTCGCCGCCGGAGCCGGTCGCCGCGCCGGGAAACGGCGAGATCGCGGTGGGGTGATTGTGCGTTTCCACTTTCATGAGGATGTGGATGGGCTCGTCCGCATAGCGGTACTGCCGGTCCTCCACCGACGCCACCAGCCGGGCCCCGGTCCAGCCCTCGATCACGGAGGCGTTGTCCGCGTAAGCGGACAGAATGCCCGCCGGATTGGCTTCAGTCGTGCTGCGGATCATGCCGAACAGGGTCTCGTCCCGCGGCAAGCCGTCGATGATCCAGTCGCCGCGGAAGATCTTGTGCCGGCAATGCTCCGAGTTCGCCTGCGCAAACATCATGAGCTCGACGTCCGTCGGATCGCGCTCGAGTCGCACGTAGTTATCGAACAGGTAATCGATTTCGTCGGCGGACAGTGCGAGACCGAGCACCGCGTTCGCCTTCTCCAGGGCGGCCTTGCCCGCCGTTCGCAAGGAGACGGTCTGCAAGGGCCTTGGCTCATGCGTCACGAACAAGCCGGCTGCCTGGCCGGCGGACATCATCAGCGCTTCCGTCATACGATCGACGAGGACCGCGCCTGCCGTGGCGATCTCCTCCGGAGACAACGCCGCGGCAGCGTGAAAGGCGTAGCAGATGCCGCGTTCGATGCGTTCGACCGCGCCCAGGCCGCAAGCGTGAGCGATGTCGGTCGCCTTGCTCGACCACGGCGAAATGGTGCCCGGGCGCGGCAGGACGAGAAAGCTCTGCGCCCCCTCCGGCAGCGGGTGGGCGTCCTCGCCTGAGAGCAGCAGTGCCTCGAGTCGCCGGCTTCCCTCCTGTGCCAGCGGCGCCTTCAGGGAGGCGAAATAATGGTAACGGGCCACCAGGGACGATATGCGCGCGTCAGCGCCTTGCAGCCGCGCCAGGCGCTTCGCCAGCCGGAACGCCGACAGCGCGGGCTGGCCCGGCAGCTCGAGCAGCGCGGTGCCGGGCGCGCCGGCGCCGCGGCCCGGAAGGTCGTTCGCGATTCCGGACATCGTCAGGCCGGCGGCTTGCCTCCGCCGCCCGGCGTGTATACCGGCACCGGGAACTGCGCCACGTTGCCGCCTTCGAGCCGGGAGATCTTGCTCGTGCCCTCCTTCTCCACTTCGTCGATGCGGATGATCGAGTGCATCGGCAGAAAAGTCCGCTTGACGCCGGCGAATTCCGATTTGATCTTTTCCTCTGAGGGGTCCACGACCACGGAGCTGCGCTTCCCGAAGACCAGTTGCTCCACCTCGACAAAGCCGAACAACGCCCCGTGCCCTACCTGGCGGGCATAGATTTCATACACCTGTCCCTGGCTCATGAAGACGATTTTGTACAGCCGCTTTACGCTCATCGATTGGATTCCTGGCCTCGTAGCAGGGCGGAGTCTACCCAAAAAGGCGGCTCAAAGCCGAGGCAATGGACCGGCGCTCCTTCGCCGCATGTGGGCGGGAACTCTCACGCGCTGCCGCTGCCTGCTCGCGAGGTTAAATCGACTTACTGTGAACTGCTTGGCAGCCCACCCGCTTGATTCACTGCACTATTTGCAGGAAATAAGGCCGCCCGCCGCGGGCGTTGCCGCATTATTCGAGAGAGACGATGCCGCTGCAGCTTGAAATAACGAGCGATCACAAAAATTTGCTGGGCGATGACTTCATCCGCGAGTTCGGCACGAACGGCGGCACGATCGGCCGGGCGCTGGAGAACGACTGGATCCTGCCGGATCCGGATCGCTTCATCTCGGGTCGCCACGCCACCATCGATTTCCGCAGCGGCGCCTGGTATCTCGCCGACACCAGCACCAATGGCGTTTACGTCAATAACGAAACCGAACCGCTGGGCCGCGGCAATCCCCGGCGCCTGTTCAACGGCGACCGGCTCCGGATGGGCGATTTCGAACTGACCGTGAATCTCGACGAAGGCGAGGAGATCGAGATGCCGCCGCCGGCTCCCATGTCAGTCGTGCCGGACCATCCTGAACTGATGCTGCGGGAAGAGACGATGCGATCCGGCATACAGTTGCTGGACGAGGAAGAGCTCACCGGCGACGCCGCGTTCCAGTCCACTCTGTTCGGCAGCAGCGCGAAGACGACACGGCGCATGAATTCGCCGAAGCCCGCCGCCCCGGCAGCGGTTCCGAAGCAGGTGCAGCAGGGAAAGCCACCCTCGAAGCCGAGCGGCGACCCGGACAACCTGACGCCCGCTCAGCTTTTCGAGCAGTTTCTCAACGGACTCGGCATCTCGCGCGCGGACCTGCCTGCATCCTGCGAGATGTCGGACGTCATGTACAACTCCGGGCAGCTGCTGCGCGAGTTCGTGGCCGGGATGACCGAGCTCCTGATCGGGCGCGCGAACCTCAAAT
>DATABW010000272.1:0-6622 GCA_036259375.1 Woeseiaceae bacterium | reverse complement strand
TCGGCCAGGCGGAAGCCGAAGCCGTAGGCGTAATAATGGGTATTGTTCCACGCGCGGCGGCGCTTGGAGATCGGCATCGGCGTACGTGGCGCCCACATTGCGCGCCGCTGCTCCTGCGACAGCCAGGCAAGCTGCCCGGGCGTGGGCGCCAGCCAGTTTTGTGCCCATGCCAGCATCGCTTCGAGGCTGCAGCGGATGCCCCCGGCGGCGGCCGAGGTAATGGCGGGCACGACGCCTGCGTCCGGGCGAACGACCACGTTGCGGCCGTCGAGGCGCCGGTGCGGTTGCGCGACGTTGCGGACATCCTGGCTTCGCCACTCGCCGACTATGCATTC
Organism: Woeseiaceae bacterium; assembly: GCA_036259375.1. Classification (GTDB taxonomy): domain Bacteria; phylum Pseudomonadota; class Gammaproteobacteria; order Steroidobacterales; family Woeseiaceae; genus IDS-8. The sequence continues at coordinate 6,287 of DATABW010000272.1, read as the reverse complement.
GAGACCCAACGGCTCGAAGACTTCGCGTCGCACGAGTTCCTCGTAGGAGGTGCCGCCGACCGCGGCCGCCACCTCCCCGGCAACGACGTAAAGCAGGTTGTCGTAGGCGTAGCCGGATCTGAAGCCGTACTCGGGCGCGAGATAAGCCAGCCCGTTGATGATGTCGGCACGCGTGAAATGGTTCGGCTCCGGCCACAGCATCAGGTCGCCGGCCCCCGCGGGCAGGCCGCTGTTGTGGACGAGGAGATCGCTTACCTGCAGATGGCGCGTGATCCAGGGATCGCTCATGCGGAACTGCGGCAGGTGGCGGATCACGGGGTCGTCCCAGCGCATTTTGCCGGCGTCGACCAGCCGCGCAAGCACGCTCGCGGTCATGGCCTTGCTGTTCGAGGCGATCTTGAAGAGCGTCCGCCGGTCGATCTTCTCGCCGCTGCCGGCGACGAGCTCGCCCGCGGTGCGCGTGTAGACGACGCGGCCGTCCTCGATGACCCCGACGGCGAGCCCGGGCAGGTCGTAGCGCGCCATGAGGTCGTCGAAGGCCTGGTCGTAGGCCGATGTGGTCTGCGGCGGCGGTATGCCCGCGCAGGCGCCGAGCAGGATCAGGAATAGTGCGCCTGCAGGAGCCCGTCTCACGGACGACACGGCGGCGGCCTGCGAATCGCCCCGGGTTGCTACATCGCGTTGTCTTGCCATTCCGGGTTCGTTACCTCGCCCGCGATCATTTCTTCGAAACTCTGGCGGCGCCGGATGACCGCATGGCGGCCGTCGTCGACCAGCACCTCCGCGGCCAGCGGCCGTGAGTTGTAGGTCGACGCCATGGACGCTCCGTAGGCGCCGGTCCCCCGGATCGCCAGGAGATCGCCCGGCTTTTGCTGCGGCAGCTCGCGCCCGCGCGCAAAAATATCGCTGCTTTCGCAGACCGGACCGACAATATCGTAGGGTGTCGCCGGGCCGGTTGCACGCGTGACGGGCGTGATGTCGTGCCAGGCGTCGTACAGCGCCGGGCGCGGCAGGTCGTTCATGCCGGCGTCGAGGACGAGCCAGCGACGTTCCGCGCCTTCCTTGACCCGGAGAACGCGCGTCAGCAAAAAGCCGGCTTCGGCGACCAGCCAGCGGCCCGGCTCCAGCACGATACGTCCGGTGAAGCCGTGCAGCGCCTTCCGGATTTCGCCGACGTACCCTGCCGGACTCACGGGCCGGTCGTGACCCGCGCGGTAGCAGACGCCGAGGCCGCCGCCCACATCGATGCTCCTGATGACGTGATCCGCGCACGCGAGCTGCCGCCATAAATGTCCGAGTCGGTCCAGCGCGAGGGTGAAAGGCTCCAGCTCGAGGACCTGTGACCCGATGTGCATATGCAGGCCGTCGAGCCGGACGTGCGTGAGGCGGGCGCTCTCGGCGAACCAGGACCGCGCCTCCGCGATCCCGACGCCGAACTTGTTCTCCGACCGGCCGGTCGAGATCTTGGCGTGGGTGCGCGCGTCCACGTCCGGGTTGATGCGCACGGCGGCCCGGGCGACGGTTTCCCGCTCCTCGGCCAGGCGCTGCAGGGTGTCGAGCTCGTCGGCCGATTCGACGTTGAAGCGCGCAATGCCGGCGGCGAGCGCCGCCTCGACCTCGTCCTCGCGCTTGCCCACCCCGGAAAACACGATCCGCCACGCCGGCACCCCCGCCGCGAGCGCGCGCCGGAGCTCGCCGCCGGACACGATGTCCGCACCGACGCCCATGTCGGCCATCAGGCGAAGCAGAGCGAGGTTGCCGTTGGCCTTCACGGCGTAGCAGATCATGGCGTCGAGGCCGGCGAGTGCGGCGCGCAGGCCGGTCACGCGCTGCCGGATGGCGCCCGCGGAGTAGACGTGAAGGGGCGTGCCGAACTCGAGCGCGAGCGCCTCGAGAGCGACGCCGTCCAGCTGTTCCGGCGGGGTCTCCGGCAGGCCGCTTTCGCTGCCGGAAAAAACCCGGCAGCCCGCCCCGCGAGGCACGGGCCGCCGGGAGGGGGTATCAGAAATCAACCGTCACCAGGAACTGCGCGTATCGCGGCGACTGGTAGGACGTCCCCATCAGCCACTCTTCGTTCCAGGTGCCGACGGTCGGCTCCAGGTCTTCCTCGACCCCAAGCGTGCGTTGCTGGTCCAGCACGTTGTAGACGGCGAACTTCGCCGACAGGTCGAGCTCGTTGAACGTCTTCCGGTACGTGAGGCTCAGGCCCAGGTCGTACGTCCAGGGCAGCCGGCCGGCCGAGCCGCGGGGCCGGTGCTCGAACTGCCGTTCGGAGGGGAGGCCGTTGCAGTTCGAGACACAGACGAAATAGGTCCGGTAGGTGTCGTCGTCGAACGGCACGCCGTCGCCGAAAGCGTTGATCGGGCTGCCCGAGCGGGCAATCAGGCTACCGCCGAGCTGCCAGTTATCGTTGAACCCGTAGACACCGCGCAGCTTGACCTGGTGGCGATGGTCGTTCGGGAGGTAGCCCTCGGCCCGGAAGTTCACCCACGGGGTGTCGAAGTTCTCGGTCCGTCCGGTATCGGAGAAGTTGGTGTCCGAATTGACGGGTCCCTCGGTGTTGCCCTCGCTGTAGGACAGCGTGTACGAGGCGTTGACCGACCATCGGTCGTCCCAGGCGCGATCGACCATGAACTCCAGCGCCTTGTAAGTGCGCTCGGGGCTCGGGAATCCGGTATCGCCGACGTACTCGCCATCGATATGCCGGGCCCATCCGCCTTGCGAGGTATCGATCGTCACGAAAGCGTCCGCCGTGCCGTCGCAGTCCGTATCCGTGAACACGGTGACGGGCTCGCCCGGGTTGGCCATGACCCAGCCGACGTAGGTGGGCTCGCCCCCGCAAACGATCCCGTTCGAGGTGATCTCCATGTCGTCGATGGCGTTGGTCAGCTCTCGATAGATGCCGCGCACGCCCCAGGACCATTTGTCGTCGATCATCGCCTGGTAGCCCAGGATGATCTCGTCCTGGTAGACCGGGTCCATGTCGGCATCCACTTCGCCGCGCAGGTCGCCGACGCTGCCGTCGCCCTGCGAATCGTCGACGGGACCGATCTGGTCCCCGAGGATCGGCCGCTGGTAGATGGTGCCGTTATATTCGAACTCTTCCAGGCCCTCGAAGGCGTAGAACGTCCGCACGTCCGCGAAGCCGCCGGCCTGCTTGATGTTGATCACGTTCGCGACAGGCAGGTAATAGCGGCCGACGTTGCCGAACACCTTGCTGCGGGCGTCTCCCTTCATGTCCCAGGCAAAGCCGAGCCGCGGCGCCAGCATGTCATCCATTTTGATGTAGCTGCGGCCGTCGGAATCCTTGTTGTCGAACTCGTCCAGGCGCAGGCCTGCGTCGACGACCAGGGTGTCGGTGAGCTGCCAGCTGTCTTCCAGGTAAAAGGCAAAATTCGTGGACTCGAACTCGCCGTCGACCTCGTTGGTGCGGGTGCGGACGTACGCCGTGACGCCGGCAGGCGCCGGCGTTCCGTTGGGCAACGTCGAACCCGGATCGACTTCGTTGATTTCGTACACGAGCCGGCCAGGACCGGGGTAATGCTGCAAGTGGTTGGAGGTGTTGACCTCCCGGTCCACGCCGAACCGGACCTGGTGATCGCCCAGCGACCACTGGAAGTCCAGTCTTGCCTGCTCGCGGGAGTCGACACGCGAAACCACGGACGAACTGGAGGTGCAGCCGATGTCTCCGGCACCGCCCGGGCGGAAATCCCGGATACGGTTGCAGTCGATGTCGTTCGGGGTGAACTGCGCGGAATTCCGCTCGTTCTCGCCGTACATCGCCCTTACGGACAGCGAATCCGTCAGGTAACTGGTGTAGGTCGTCGACCAGTTCAGGCCGCCGCTGTCGAGGTACTCCGTGTTCTGGTAAGCGCCGCGCGAGCCGGTCGTATAGTCGAACTGGTAAACGTCGGTCGCGGACGTGTCTTCGTCCGAAAACGCGAGGAACTCGACGAGATTGTTATCGTTGATCTGCCAGTCGATCTTTGCGCCCCAGAACGCGTCGTCCGACTTGTCCTCGTTAATCAGGGAGCCGGAATTGTTGGTGTTGACCGGCTCGTAGCTCCGCAGCTCGTACATCGCAAAGAAGAACAGCTTGTCCTGAACGATGGGGCCGCCGGCATACAGGTTCAGGCTCTGCCGGTCGTACTCGTCGTAACTCGCGATGTACACGGGATCGCCAGCGGCGTTGTAGTGATTTTCACCGTCACCCTGCAGAAAACTCGGCTCCCAGACGGCTTCCGCGCCGAATTCGAACTCGTTGGTGCCGGAACGGGTGACCGCATTGATGACGCCGCCGGTGGTGCGCCCGAATTCGACCGAGTAGCCGCCGGTCTTTACCTGGAACTCCTCGTAAAAGGCGTAGGGAACCGACGAAAAGCCGATGCGACGGTAGAAGTCCGTGACGTTCAGCCCGTTGATGTACACCGCGTTCTCGGCCACTGACGAGCCGCCGAACGAGGCGCCGCCGAACTCGCCGCGGTTTACGCCCGAGGCGAGCGCTGCGACGGACAACAGATCCCGGTCGACCGGCAGGCGTTCGAGCTCCAGCTTCGTCAGGTTGGTTCCCGACTCGGTAGAGGTGACGTCGAAGGCGGGAGCCACGCGCGAACCCACAACCTGGATCACGTCGACGTTCGCGCCCGCATTGGCGACGGTCGTCTTGCCGAGGCTGATCACGACCTGCACCGGCTGCACGACGAGTTCGCCGTCCCGGCTCGCCTCGAGCGTGTAGGTGCCGACCGGCAGGAACGGAAACCGGTAACTGCCGTCCGCGCCGGAGGTGATCGTCCGGCTAAAGCCGGTGGAGGGGTCCCGCACCGTCACCTCCGCGCCGGGAGCCGTGTGGCCCGCGAGCGCGCCGTCCTGCGATTGCGCCATGGCCGCCTGGGTCGACAGGGCCAGGCAGAGCGCCACGGCGGCCGCGCGTACGTAACGTTGCAAAGTTATCTTGTCCATGTCCCCCTCCGGGATTTCAGGTTTTTTTGCGTTCGCCAGCGGGGCGGCTCAGCACTTCCGCATCGAACGAGTAGTCCCACTGGTCGAAATAGAGGTTGCCGCCGGACCATTCCACCTCGCCGCGCTGCAGGTCCACCGTTTCGGACCGGAAGTGCTGCTTGACGGGATGGAACGGGCGGCTGTAGTCGTCGTTGAACGCGATGCGCCAGGCATCCAGGCCGCCGAGATAGAACCACTCCAGCTCCGGCGCTTCCTCGAATCGGCCGAAGGTCACGTCCATCGGCATCCAGCCGTAGGGAGCGATGTACAGCCAGCCCCAATCGTGCAGGTTCCAGTAGTCGCCGTCGGAGTAGACCATCCCCGACTGCCAGCGCGCCGGAATGCCGTTGAGCCTCAGCAGGGTCATCAGCAGCAGCGTCTGCTGGCCGCAATCGGCATGGCCCGCGTGCAGCGCGTAATCGCTGATGTTCGTGATGGTTGAGTACTCGCGCGCGCCGGCCCAGGGAATCTCGTCCACCGCGGCAAAGAGTTTCTGCGCGATGCGCCAGGGGTTGGTCTCATTGCCGACGATCTGTTCGGACATCAGCCGCATCGATTCATTGAAGACGATGTGCGGCGGGCGCTCGGACGCGTAGGGCTGGAGCTCCGGGGTGATCGTCGCCTGCTCGACGCGCTCGGGATCGACCGGCTGGTAGTGCGCGTATATCGTGAGTTCGTAACTGATCGAGAATTCGGTAGCCGTGCCGGCCTGCGCCGGCTTCTCCAGGTAAACGGTACGCTGCAGCGAAGATTCCGGTGCAATCAGGTGCGTGGCGGGCGTGCTGGCGAGAAGCCGGAGGCTTTCCTGCTGGCCCGGCAGAACGCGCGGGAAGGGGATCCATGCGCGCACCGTCTCGCCCGCGGGCACCGCATCGGCGTCGACGGTGAGCGATTGGGTGACGCGGATGCGCTGCGGCAGCACGCTCGGCCGTTCCTGCGCCACGGCTGCCCGGCGGACGGCCCGGTGATAATCGTTGGGCGTTTCCATCGGGCCGTCGACCAGCGGCGTCTGTTCCGCCCGCCGCATCCGGGCTTCCTCGCTCAACCGGAAGAGATTCGATGGCGAGCGGTTGAAATACAGCAGTTGGCCGTCGATCACCTGCCGCTCGAAGAGTCCCTGTGCATCCCAGCGCGCGAACTCCGCGTCCGTCAGATCGGGGATCTGCCGCTTCACACGCGCCTTGACCGCGGCCGCGTCCAGCGTGAAGTCGAGCAGGATGCGGCGCATGCGCTCGCGCTGGAAGAGGAGGGCGGCGCGGGTGCCGTCGTCCGTTGCCGGCTGTGCCAGC
>DATABW010000271.1:0-4084 GCA_036259375.1 Woeseiaceae bacterium | reverse complement strand
CCTCCACCAACAAGGTCTACGGCGCGCTGCCGGACATTGGAATCCGGCCTGCCGGCGATCGCGTCGCACCGGAGGACGATACGGTCGGCCGCTATGGCGTGGACGAATCGCGGCGGCTCGACTTCATCAGCCCGTACGGCTGCTCGAAGGGCGCAGCCGACCAGTACGTGCTGGATTACTGCCGCAGCTTCGGGATTCAGGCCGCCGTTTTCCGGATGAGCTGCATCTACGGTCCGCACCAGCATGCCACGAGCGACCAGGGCTGGGTGGCGCATTTCCTGCGCACCGCGCTCGCCGGCGAGCGGCTGACGATCTACGGTGACGGCCGGCAGGTGCGAGACGTGCTGTACATCGACGATTTCGTGGCCGCGCTGCTCGCGGCGCGCCGGGACCTGCACCGGATTTCGGGTCACGCGTTCAACATCGGGGGCGGCACCGCGAATACATTGAGCCTGCGCGAGCTGATCGCGACCGCCGAGCGGCTTTCCGGAAGGCCGCTGGACATTGCCTACACCGATCCACGGCCCGGCGACCAGCCGTGGTTCGCCGCTGACCATCGCCGGTTCTCGTCCTTCACCGCGTGGCATCCGGTGACCTCGCCTGCCGAGGGGATAGACGCTCTCTGGAACTGGCTGCTCGAATCCTCCGTCCGGCCGACGGAAAAACACGTCCTCCGGACTGGCGAGAGCAGGCCGTGAAAGCGGCGGTGCTCCAGGGCAACGGGCGCTCTGTGCTGGAGACGCGGGACGCCGCGGCGCCAGGACCCGGCGAAGTGCTGCTCCAGCTCGAAGGCTGCGGCGTCTGCGCCTCGACGTTACCGGCCTGGCAAGGGCGCCCGTGGTTCGAGTATCCGCTGGAAGCGGGGTCGCCGGGCCACGAGCCCTGGGGGCGCATCGTCGAGTGTGGCGAAGGCGTCACCCGGCTCGCACCGGGCGACCGGGTCACGGGACTGTCGTACCGCGCCTATGCCGAATACGACCTCGCGCTTGCCGACCAGGTCGTCAAGCTCCCGGATCATCTCGACGACCGGCCGTTTCCCGGCGAGGCGCTGGCCTGCGGCATGAACGTGTTCGATCGTGCCGCGATCGAGCGGGACATGCCGGTGGCGGTGGTCGGCGCGGGCTTCATCGGCGGCATGGTGGTCCAGAACGCGGCGGCCGCGGGTGCCGCGGTCACGGCTTTTTCGCAGCGGGAGTGGTCGCTGACTCGCGCACGGGAACAGGGTGCCGTGGCGGCGCGCCCGATCGACGAGATCGGCGGCACGGATGAAAGCTGGCCCTGCGTCGTCGAATGCACCGGCACCCAGGCAGGGCTGGACGCCGCCAGCAAACTCGTCGGCATTCGCGGACGACTGGTCGTTGCCGGTTATCACCAGGAAGGCAAGCGCCAGGTCGACATGCAGGAATGGAACTGGAAAGGCATCGACGTGATAAACGCCCACGAACGCGATCCGCAACGCTATGTAGCCGGCATGCGCGCGGCGATCGAAGCCATCGAGCAAAAGCGCATCGATCCGTGGCCCCTTTTCACGCACAGCTTGCCGCTCACCGACATCGACCGTGCCTTCAAGCTGATGGAGCAGCGCCCCGACGGCTTCACCAAAGCAGTGCTATGTCTCTAGCACTCGAACAAAGCGATTACGCGGCGTCGAAGCCGCGCCTCGGTTTCGCGGGCCTCGGCTGGATCGGCGGGCAACGTATGAAGGTGCTCGCAAGCTCGGGCGCCGCCGATGTCGCCGCGCTTTGCGAACCGGACGACGGACGTCTCGGCGATGCCTGCAATTCACTGGATCACCCCCCCGCGGTGTGTGGCCGCTTCGAGGAACTGCTCGAACAGCCGCTGGACGGGATCGTGATAGCGACGCCGAATGCCCTGCACGAGCCGCAGGCAGCAGCCGCGCTTGAACGCGGCATCGCCGTGTTCATCCAGAAGCCGCTGGCGCTGTCACGCGCGGGCACGGAGCGGCTCGTCGAACTCGCGCGCGCCAGGGACCTGCCGCTCGGCGTCGATTGGTCCTACCGCTGGCTCGCCGGCATGCCGGAACTGAAGCGGCGCCTGGACGGAGGCGAGATAGGAGCAATTACCGCGGCCGAGCTCTGCTTCCACAATGCGTACGGCCCCGATGCCGACTGGTATTACCGGATCGAGCTCTCCGGCGGTGGCTGCCTGCTCGACCTCGGCTGTCACCTGCTCGATCTCTGCCATTGGCTGCTCGGCGCGCGCGATCCCGTCGACGTGCGGGCACGCTGTTTCAAAGGCGGCGAGCGGCTGCGCCCGCCGGTCGCGGTCCCCGAAGATTTCGTGATGGCGGATATCGATTACGGCAGCGGCCAGCACGTGCACCTGTCCTGTTCCTGGCGTGCATCCGCGGGATGCGGGGCGATCATCGGCTGCCGCATCTTCGGTACCGAGGGCGGTGCCGAGCTCCGCAACGTCAACGGCTCGTTCTACGACTTTGAAATCGCGCTCAACCGCGGCGCGGAATCGGAACTGCTGGGATCGCCGCCGGATCCCTGGCCCGGGCGCGCGTTGCTCGAGTGGGCCGGGCGGCTGCGAGACGGCGCAGCCAGCGGAGACGACTTCGATGCTCTCGCGACGACAGCCGGCGTTATCGACGACATTTACGGCCGAACGCCGGAGGGGAGTTAAGCATGCGTATCCTGATGACAACCGACTCCGTCGGTGGTGTATGGCCGTACTCGCTGGAATTGTGCAAGGCGCTCGCCGAGCACGACTGCGAAATCGTGCTGGCCTGCATGGGCGGCAAGTTGCACCCGGCGGAACGAAGGCAGGCTTTGATACTGCCGAACGTGACGTTGCACGAGTCCTCGTTCCGGCTCGAATGGATGGAGGAACCCTGGGACGACGTGCCGCGTGCAGCCCGTTGGGTGGCGTCACTGCTGGAGAGCTCGGGCGCCGACGTCCTGCACCTGAACTCCTACGGCCCGGCGATGCAGCGCTTCGAAGTCCCGATTCTGCTGGTGTCGCATTCCTGCGTCCATTCCTGGTGGCGCGCCACGCGTGGCGGCGATCCGGATGCGAGCTGGAAGCGCTACCGCCAGTGCGTCATTCGCGCTTTGTGCGCCGCAGACCGCGTGATCGCGCCGACGGCCGCTCACCTGTTTGCCTTTTCGCAGTGCTACGAAGAGGTCAACCTGAACGGCCGCGCCGGCGTGATTCACAACGGCATCGACGTAACCCGCTGGTCCTCCGCGCGCCTGCCCGGAACGCATTTCGTGCTGGGTGTCGGCCGAGTGTGGGACGAGGCGAAGAACCTGCGGCAGCTGGCTGCCGTCGCACCTGCGCTGGACGCGCCGGTGATGATCGCCGGTAACGGTGATCTCGATCGCCACGGCGGCGCGACCGGCGTCGTGCTGCTCGGAAACCTGCCGCGGGCGCAGCTCGTCCCCTACTTCCGCCGCGCGGCCGCCTTCGCGCATCCGGCGCGGTACGAGCCTTTCGGTCTTGCCGTGCTGGAAGCCGCCTTGTCGGCTTGCCCGTTGGTGCTGGGCGATATCCCCACCCTGCGCGAATTGTGGCATGACGCCGCCCTGTTCGTGGAACCTGACGACACGCGAACCCTGCGCATGCACCTCGAGCGGCTGCTGGCCGACCCGCATGAGCGGCGGCGTCTCGGGCACGCCGCGCGTACGCGTGCACTGCGCTACAGCGCCTCAGCGATGGCCGAGGCGTACGCGGCGGAGTACCGCAAGCTCGCAGGGGCCGCCGAAGAGCCCTTGTACCGTCCTGCCACCTTGCATTCAACAACCGGCCAGCCAGGGACGACTGCCATCCAGTAACAAAAAAACCAAGGGAGAACCGGGGTATGAAATTCGTATTCTTTTGCCATTCGCTGACTTCGGACTGGAATCACGGTAATGCGCACTTCCTGCGCGGCGTCACGACCGAGCTCGCCGCGCGGGGCCACAAAGTCATGGTCTACGAGCCGGCGGACGGTTGGAGCCTTCGGCAGCTCATCCGCAGGGAGGGCGCGGCCACTATCGACGGCTTTCGCCGGCACTACCCGCTCCTGCAGCCGCGGCGCTACACGCTGGACACGCTCGATCTCGACGCGGCGGTCGAC
>DATABW010000270.1:0-4704 GCA_036259375.1 Woeseiaceae bacterium | reverse complement strand
ATTGCAGGAAGCGTGCCAGCGCCTCCTTGCCTAGGTAAACTTCTGATATTGGAGGGATTTTCGCCATCCTAAGAGGCGCGAGCCGGGCCCGGAGCCGTACCGCTTTAGCTACATTGTCGCTTTTTGTGCCAATCTATGGTGAAGTTGACCAATGGCTCACGACCGCCCTGTCCAGCCCATCATCGGCGAAGCGCCGGCATTCCTGGAGATGCTGGAGCACGTGTCTCGCGCGGCCCCGCTGGCGAAGCCCGTGCTGGTGGTGGGCGAGCGCGGCACCGGCAAGGAGCTGATCTCGTCCCGGCTGCACTTCCTGTCGCAGCGCTGGGAGCAGCCCCTCATCAAGGTCAACTGCGCCGCGCTCACGGAATCGATACTCGAGTCCGAGTTGTTCGGACACGAAGCCGGAGCATTCACCGGCGCGGTCAGGACGCACGTCGGTCATTTCGAGCGCGCTGACGGCGGAACGCTGGTGCTGGACGAACTCGCGACCATCAGCCTGCGGATGCAGGAAAAAATCCTGCGGGTCATCGAGTATGGCGAACTGCAACGCGTCGGCGGCAGCGACACCGTCCAGGTCGACGTGCGCATCGTCGGCTCCACCAATGCGGACCTGCAGGCGCTGGCGGCCGACGGGCGCTTCCGGGAGGACCTGCTCGACCGGCTCGCCTTCGATGTGATAACCGTCCCGCCGCTGCGGGAACGGCTCGAGGATATCCTGCCGCTGGCGCACGCCTTCGCAGTGAACATGGTGAGCGAACTCAAGCGCCGCTACTTTCCCGGGTTCAATCCCCAGGCCGCTTCGGCGCTGCTGCGGTACGACTGGCCGGGAAACGTGCGCGAGCTGAAGAACGCGATCGAGCGCTCGGTTTACAGGGCCGCCGATCCGGAGCAGCCGATAACCCGCATCGCTTTCGATCCCTTCGATTCGCCGTTTCGCCTGCGGGAGGAGATCGCGCGCACCGGCCCGGCCGCCGCCTCCGGTCCGCCCCACGCGCCGCTTCTACCCACGGACCTGACGGAGCGGGTCAAGGAAACGGAGAAGTCACTGCTGCAGGCGGGGCTGCGAAAGGCGCGCTTCAACCAGCGCGTCGCGGCCGACCTGCTCGGGCTCACGTACCACCAGCTCCGCGGCAAGATGAAAAAGCACGGCCTCGACCGTGCGCGCGTCGCCGACTAGCTAATAATGGCGACAACCCTCAATCAGGAGTCGTCGCGGTACCGCCGGAGGTAGATTGCCGCCGCCGTGAGGAGCCCGCATACGACGAGCCCCAGCCAAAGCCCCGGGCTCGTGAGGAACCCGACAATATCGAGCCGTGACAGCATCAGGAACGAGAAGCTGTCGCCCTGCAGGAAGCCGAACTCCCCTGTGCTCGTTCCGCGGAACAGTGGGATTTCGACGGAACGCAGGAAGAACGCCTCGGCGAGAAGATCGGTACCGACGAGGCTCTTCTCCAGCATCGGCAGGATGAGCAGCGGCAGGAACGCCACCAGCAGGGTGGAACGGCGCGCGAAGGCCGACACGAACAGAAACCAGCCGATGAACGGCGACAGCCAAAGCGGCAGCGCGAGGAAAAAGACGAACGTCGCGATCCACAACTCCGCGAACGGCGCTGCCGACCAGATCAGGTGCCACGCATCCGCGCCGCGGCCGGCGACCCAGATGCTGGCGCAGGCGAGCACGACGACGTGGGTCACGAGCACGGCCGCGATGGTGCCCAGGGGAATCACGAACATCGCCATGAGCAGCTTCGACAACACGGTCTCGGTGTCCGTGGTGGGCATCGAGCGCCAGAACAGTATGCTGCGGTCCTTGCGCTCGGCGTGCAGCGAATCCAATGTGTAGAACACGATCAGGATCGTCATGGAAAGCGCGAACAGCGCCCCGACGCCCCACATCAGCGCACTCAAGATGGCCGCCCGGTGCGCTTCGGTCAGGTTGGACGCGCCGAGCACGGAGAAATCGACGGCCTCGTCGTGAGCCGAGACGGTGACCTGGCCCGTGACCGCCATCAGCGATATCAGGAGCGCGATCACAGCCGGCGCCACGTAGATCGAGCGGTGTTCCCACAGTTCGCGCCTCAACAACGGCAGCTGGTTGGCAATCATGCAGCCGCCCCCTTCACCTTGGCGACGAAGAGATCCGCGATGCCAGGGGTGCGCAGCTCCCCGAGTCCGTGCAGCCGGTCACGGCCGATGTCCTCGAAGGTGAGGACCTTCTTGCCGAACACGTCCCGTTCGAAAATCGGATTCAACTGCCGTGCGCGCTCCGCGTTCTCGCCGGAGGTCATGAGCTCCACGTAGCGATCGGGCAGGGCTTCCATATTGGCCTGGAGCACGATGCGGCCGTCGTTGATGAACATGACGTCGGTCAGCAGGTTTTCGATTTCCTCGACCTGGTGCGTCGTGATCAGGATCGTCCTTTCCTCGTCGAAGTAGTCACTGAGGAGGTTGGCATAAAACTCCTTGCGGAAAATGATGTCGAGTCCCAGCGTCGGCTCGTCCAGCACGAGCAGCTTCGCGTCGATGGCCGTGATGATCGAGAGGTGCAACTGGGTGACCATGCCTTTCGACAATTCGCGAACTTTGGCTTTGGGCGGGATTTTCGTTCTCGCCAGCATTCCCTCGGCGCGCGCACGTGAAAACCGCGGATGCACGGCGGACACGAAATCGAGCAGCTGGGACACGCGTATCCAACGCGGAATGACCGCCACATCGGCAATGAAGGAAACGTTCTGCATCAGTTCCCGGCGCTGCCGGAACGGGTTCAGGCCCAGTACGGACAGCTCGCCATCGCAGTCGGTGAGCCCGAGCATCGCCTTCAGGAGCGTCGTTTTCCCGGCGCCGTTCGGCCCGATGAGGCCCATGATGCGGCCTTTCTCGATCTCGAACGTGACGTCGTCCACCGCGACCGTGCGGCCGTAGCGTTTGGACACGTGATTCGCGCTGACCAGGCTAGTCATTGCCGCTTCCCCCGCCGGGCGGCTTGGACGACTCGACGCCGTTCAGCAGTGTCCCGGCATCGAGCCCGAGCCGTTCGATCGTTGCCCTGATTTTCGGCCATTCCTGCTCGACGAAGCGGGCGCGCTCATCCTTCAGGAGCTGCTTCTGTGCACCGTCAGTAACGAACATGCCGCGACCGCGCTTCTTTTCCACCAGACCCTCGTCTACCAGTTCCTGGTAGCCCTTGAGCACGGTCAAGGGATTGAGCCGGTACTCGGACGCGACATTGCGCACCGACGGCAGGGCGTCACCGTCGACCAGCACACCTTCCAGGATCATGGCCACAACGCGGTCGCGCAGCTGGCGGTAGATCGGCAGGTCTTCGTTCCACTTGGGGTCCATTACGCGTTCGGTACCATCCTCGCACGCTGACCTGGGCCTGCGGCCGGCCTAGGTGAGGTACTGTTGTAGTGAACTATAACACCTCGATCGGTGTTTGCAAGCGGCGTCCCACCCGCGACGCCCATCCGTGTAGAATCGCGCCGCGCAGCCCGTTCTCCCTGGCCCTCCCCCGCGGATTTGCGGCCGGCCGGCGCGCTGCCCGCGAGCCGGACCCGTTCCCGGCTGCGCTTGAATTCGCCACACAACCCGGGACTTTCAGATGAACAAACCCGTTCGCGTCACCATCACGGGCGCTGCCGGCCAGATCGGCTACCAGCTCGCGTTCCGCATCGCTTCCGGCCAGATGCTGGGAGCGGAACAGCCGGTCATCCTGCAGCTGCTGGAGATCCAGCCGGCGCTACCGGCCCTGAACGGCGTCGTGATGGAGCTTGCCGACTGCGCATTTCCCACGCTGGCGGACGTCGTCGCGACGGACGACGCCGGCGAAGCGTTCCGCGACAGCGAGTACGCGCTGCTGGTCGGCGCCCGGCCGCGCGGCCCCGGGATGGAACGCAAGGATCTGCTGGAAGCCAACGCCGCGATCTTCTCCGCCCAGGGCAAGGCGATCAACGAGCAGGCCGCCCGTGACATTCGCGTGCTGGTGGTCGGTAACCCCGCCAACACCAACGCGCTGATCACGCAACGCAACGCGCCGGACATCCACCCGTCGCGCATCACCGCGATGACGCGCCTCGACCACAATCGCGCCGTTGCGCAGCTCGCGGCCAAGACCGGTCACCACGTCAGCGACGTGCGCCAGATGACCATCTGGGGCAACCACTCGGCCACTCAGTATCCCGACCTGCAGCACGCCACCGTGGACGGCACCCCGGCGCGGGAGCTGGTGGACGAAGCCTGGGTGAGTGACGAGTTCATCCCGGTGGTCCAGCAACGGGGCGCGGCGATCATCAAGGCGCGCGGCGCATCGTCTGCCGCATCGGCCGCTTCCGCGGCGATCGACCAGGTTCGGGATTGGGCGCTCGGCAGCCGGCAAGACGACTGGGTGAGCATGGCCGTGCCGGCCGACGGGAGCTACGGTGTCGGCGAGGGCATCGTTTATTCGTTCCCGGTGCGCTGCCGGAACGGCGAATACGAGATCGTGCAGGACCTCGACATCAGCGACTTCAGCCGCGAGCGCATGGTCGCAACGGAAAACGAGCTGCGAGAGGAACGCGCGGCGATCGAAGACCTGCTTTGACGTGCGGCATAGCGCCGTTTTAGTGACGGTGCTAGTGTCCCCGTTGGAGCCTCGCTCCACGCATGGCAGTGATCGCGTTGCCGGAGGTAGAGAGAAGTGTCGAGTTTCATTGTCGGTCTGTTCTG
>DATABW010000269.1:0-12514 GCA_036259375.1 Woeseiaceae bacterium | reverse complement strand
GCCGGAAATATATCTCAAGACGGACGAAATGACGCTGGAACAGGAAGTCGCCATCGTTATCGACTACCTCGTGCAAAACGACATCATCAAAGAACAGTATTTCACCCGCGCGGACGATACGGCCGATGAGCCGTCCGCCGTCGCCATCTAGGAGAATTCCAGTGATCAAGCCTCATGGGGCGGATGCCCTCAATCCCCTGCTCGTGTCCGATGCGCAGGAGCGGCGTGCGCTGCTCGAGGAAGCGTCAGGCCTGCCCTCGCTCGTGCTGAACTCCGCGGCTGCGGCAAATGCCGTGATGCTCGGCGGCGGTTACTTCACGCCCCTGACCGGCTTCATGAATCTCGCCGACGCGCTCTGTGTCGCGGAAACGCTGCACACGACGGACGACCTGTTCTGGCCGGTGCCGGTACTGAACCTGACGGACAACATCAGCGGCATCGACGGCGCGCGGCGCATCGCACTGCGCGATCCGAACGTAGCCGGCCAGCCCGTCATCGCGATCATGGACGTTGCGGACATCGAGGACGTCGACGACGAAACCATGGATACGATGACCCAGGAAACATTCGGCACCCTCGATCCGGCGCATCCCGGTGTCGCCGTATTCCGGAGCCTCGGACGTTATTGCGTCTCCGGCGACATCCAGGTGCTGAACCTGAGCTATTTCGAAACCGAGTTCCCTGGAACCTTCAAGACGGCCGTGCAGATCCGCGAGGAAATCGAACGGCGCGGCTGGAACAAGGTTGTCGCGTTCCAGACGCGTAACCCGATGCACCTCGCTCACGAGGAGCTGTGCCGCATGGCGCTGGAACGTCTTGATGCCGATGGCATCGTGATCCACATGCTGCTCGGAAAGCTGAAGGCGGACGACATTCCCGCACCGGTTCGCGAGGCCTGCATTCGCAAGATGGTCGACGTGTATTTCCCCGAGAACACGGTGATGGTGAACGGCTACGGATTCGACATGTTGTACGCAGGACCGCGTGAAGCGGTTCTGCACGCCGTTTTCCGGCAGAACATGGGCGCAACCCACCTCATCGTCGGGCGCGATCACGCCGGCGCGGGCGGCTTCTACGGCCCTTTCGATTCGCAGACCATATTCGATCGCTTGCCGCCCGGCGCTCTCGAAATCGAAATCTTCAGGGCCGATCACACGGCCTGGTCGAAGAAATTGAACCGGGTCGTGATGATGCGGGAAGCGCCCGATCACACGCCGGACGACTACGTGATCCTCTCGGGCACCAAGGTACGGGAGATGCTGAGCGCCGGGATCGCGCCGCCGAAGGAGTTCTCGCGTCCGGAGGTGGCCGAGATCCTCATGGAGCACTACCAGCGGCAGCTCGAAAAGGCGAGCTGAAGCGGGTTTTTGACGGCACCGCAGCATCGACTTATGCTCCCCTGTAACCCAGTGGGAGCAGCTCTTTGCGGAACAACCAGCCAAAGCGCCTTGCGGGCGCGGCGTTCGCCTGCCTGATCATCGCATCGCTCGCCCCGCTTTCGCAGGCGGCCGATGAAACACGGGCGAAATTCAGGGCCATCAGCACCGCCCGGACGATGCTGATGGCCCCGATGCGGGACGGCGTCCGCCTGGCGACGGAGTACCCGACGCAGATCCGGCTGCCGGTGATACCCTCGACCGGCGAGGAGGATTAAATGAACAGGCGTTCACTTCCCGTGCTGCTTTCCCTGGCGTTCGCGTCTGCCGTCGCAGCGCAAGAGGCGCAGCCGGAGGCGCCTCCCGACCCTCTGAAAATCTATATCTCCGCCGACATGGAAGGTGTCGTCGGCGTGGTCACGGGCGAGCAGCTTGGGCCGGAGGGATTCGAATACCAGCGATTCCGGGAGTTCATGACGGCCGAGGTCAACGCCTGCATCGAGGCGGCGCGGGAAGCCGGCGCAACGGAGATCCTCGTCGCCGATGCACACGGTAACGGCCAGAACCTTCTGATCGAGCATTTGCCGGAGGACGTGATGGTCGTGCGCTCGTGGCCGAGGCCGCTGGGCATGATGGCCGGCATTGACGGCAGCTTCGACGGCGCGATCCTGCTCGGCTACCACGCGAGCACCGCCAACGAACGCGGTGTGCGTGCGCACACGTTTTCAAGCGCCAATGTCACCGGGTTGCGGCTGAACGGCACCTCGATGTCCGAAGCCGGGATGAGCGCCGCTATCGCAGGTCATTTCGGCGTGCCGATCATCATGGTGTCGGGCGACCACATCGCCGTTGCCGAAACGCAGGTGATCGTAGGCGACGTCGAAGGCGCAGTCGTCAAATGGGCGACGGGGTTTCACTCGGCACGAACGCTGACGCCGCAAGCTGCCTATGAACTCATACGCGACCGCACGCGCGCGGCCATCGAACGCATCGACCAGTTCGAACCGTTCGTGCTGGAGAGGCCGGTGGAGCTAGAGCTCAGCCTGAAGCACTACCGCCCGATCGAGCTGCTCGATTACCTGGCGGACGTCGAGCGCGTCAGCTCCCACACGATCCATTACGTGGGAGACGACGTCGTCCAGGTGTCGAACTTCCTCGCCTTCGCCCTCTCGTACCGAGTCGACCTGCAGCCCTGACCCAGAGGCACGGTTCGTAACTGCACAGGAGTCACCCCGTTGAACTCAACCCCTGCTTCCCTCGTTCGGCTGCTCTGCTGCCTCACCCCGGCTATTTTTATGGCGGGCCAGGTCTCCGTTACCGTAGCGGCGGACGCGCCGATCGTCCACCCAGGCGCCCCGGGCGAATCGTCGAGGTCCCTCAGCGCGGAGGAAGCAGTCGCCATCGCCAAGACGGGCTATTCGCCGGCCGACGTCCGGTTCATGCAGGACATGATCCCGCACCATTACCAGGCGGTACAAATGGCCGCGCTGGTAGCCGATCGCACAAACGCACCGGCGTTGATCGAAGTCGCGGGCCGCATCGATGCTTCGCAGGAGGACGAGATCGCTTTCATGCAGCAGTGGCTGAGAGCGCGCGGCCAGCGCGTGCCGGAGCCGGCGGCAAACGAGAGCATGCACACCGACCACCTGACGGCCGGGATGGCGACGCCGGAACAGCTGGGCGAGCTCGAGCGATTGGAAGGTTCGGCTTTCGACCGGCTGTTCCTGGAACTGATGATCGCGCATCACGAAGGCGCGGTCAGGATGGTCGAGGAGCTGCTGGAGCAGCCCGGTACGGCATACGACCCGGTGCTGTTCGAGTTCACGACGGAAGTCACCAATGACCAGACGGCGGAAATCGAGCGCATGCATGCGCTGCTGCTCGGGCTCTCCTCCGACCCCCGCGCGGGACTCGCGGCCGGGCTGCACGATGCCGGCCAGGCGATGATGAACATGGAGCTCCTGGTCTCGCTGCCGAAGCCGGCCGGATTTTACGACCCCGACAACCCGGCAGAGCTGCCGCCACGGCTGTTACAGGCCGACACGGAAAAAGCTGACGAGCCGGCCGGGGACGCTGAGGATCCGGAGGAGCAGCCAGGCGACGAGGAGGCGCGGACGCCGCTCTTGAGCTTCGCCAATACGGACATTGCCTTCGCGGGTGACATCATGGTGACCGGCAGCTATCACGGCTTCAATGTCTACCGGCTGCGGGAAGAAGGGGCGCCCGAGCACCTGAGTTCCGTGGTTTGCCCGGGTGGACAGGGCGACGTATCCATAGTCGGCGACCTCCTGTTCATGTCGGCGCAGGAGGAGCGCGGTCGACTCGATTGCGGCCTGCAGGGCGTGACCGAGAAAGTCAGCGCCGAGCGCTTCCGCGGGCTGCGCATCTTCGACATCAGCGACCTGGCCCGGCCGAAACAGGTGGGGGCGGTACAGACCTGCCGCGGTTCGCACACGCACTCGGTCGTTGCAGGTCCCGGTGATGACGGCAAAATCATCGTCTACAACTCCGGCACTTCGACGGTGCGCGCGGAGGAGGAGCTGGAGGGTTGTATCGGTGAGGTTCCCGGCGACGAGCGTACGGCCCTGTTCCGCATCGACGTGATAGAGGTTCCGGTCGACGAGCCGGCGAGCGCACGCATCGTCGACAGCCCTGCGGTGTTCGCCGATCCCGAGGAGGGTACCATCGCCGGCCTGTGGCGCGGCGGCGACCACGGGGACGATACCCAGGAAACGAGCCGTACCGACCAGTGCCACGATATCACCGTGTTTCCCGAACTCGACATAGCGGCCGGCGCGTGCTCGGGCAACGGCATCATTTTCGACATATCGGATCCCCGGAATCCCGAGCGCATCGACGTCGTCGTCGACGAGGGCTTTGCCTACTGGCACTCCGCCACCTTCAACAACGACGGTACGAAGGTCCTGTTCACCGACGAGTGGGGCGGCGGCTCGCGGGCGCGCTGCCGTGCGTACGATCCCCTCACCTGGGGCGCCGACGCCATCTACGATATCGTCGACGGCCAGCTCGAGTTCCGCAGCCATTACAAGCTGCCGGCGCCCCAGACGGAGCAGGAAAACTGCGTCGCCCATAACGGCTCGATCGTGCCGGTCCCGGGGCGCGACATTTTCGTCCAGGCCTGGTACCAGGGCGGCCTCTCGGTCATCGATTTCACCGATTCGAAGAACCCGGTCGAGATCGCCTGGTTCGACCGCGGGCCTATCGATGCCGAGGACATGGTGTTCGGCGGCTACTGGTCGACCTATTGGTACGACGGAAAGATCTATGGCACCGAAACCGTGCGCGGCCTCGACGTGCTGGCGCTCGTTCCGAGTGAATACCTGACGGAGAACGAGATCGCCGCGGCCGCCCTGGCCCGATACCCGCGCGAGCGGTTCAATCCGCAGCAGCAGTTCCGCGTCACCTGGCCGGCCGAACCGGTGGTCGCCAGGGCGTATCTCGACCAGCTCCGGCGCAGCGAATCGGTGCCGGAGTCCACCATGGCCGAGCTGAACGCAGCCCTGGATGATGCCGCCGCGCGTCTGGGCAACGGTTCGAAGGACGAACGACTCGCAGGCAGGCTGGAATCGCTGGCGGAGACGCTCGGCGGCCAGGGCGGCGGCAAGACGGCAACGCGGCGGAGCGGACTGGCCGAAACCTTGAGCGGGATAGCCGCCAGGCTGCGCTGACGGAACCCGGCGCGGCCCCGGGCTCTCTAAAGATGTGTAGCCCGTGACGGAGGATTACCAATGCTCGTGCAGACGCATACCGACCGGAATATCGAGGGCCATGAGGAACTGGCGCGCCACGTCGAAGAGGAGGTGCGCTCCTCGCTGGCGCATTACACGGATAGACTGACCCGGGTCGAGGTCTTCCTCGGCGACGAAAACAGCGCCAGGAAGGCCGGTGCCGCGGACAAGCGCTGCACGGTGGAAGCGCGCCCCGCGGGCTTGCGGCCGGTTGCTGCCACGCACGACGCCGAGACGGTTGAGCTCGCTTTGAACGGGGCGCTGGACAGTGTCCGGCGTGCGCTCGGCCATGCCATCGGTAAGCTGCGAAGCCACTGAAGAGGCAGAGTCCATCGAGATTCCGACCTGCCGGTTTGGTCCCAAGGATGGCGTAGGCCGCTACCCGAACGCATCCTTTGAAAAGACGCCGGTCACGAGCACGCTATAGTCCGCCTCATTCAAAAGCTCGACACGGTTCCTGCCTCGCCGTTTGGCTTGATAAAGTGCCTGGTCGGCGAGCTGCAGCGCACCGCGCGGCGCTCGCCCGGTCGACGGCTCGATTGCGGCAACGCCCACGCTGATCGTCACCGCGGCCGAGGTCCGCGACTCCCGGTGCTCGATGTCCAGATCGCTGACCGCACGGCGCATACGCTCGGCGGTATCCTGCGCCTTGCGGGCATCCATGTCATAGAGAATCGCCGCGAATTCCTCGCCGCCGTAGCGCGCGAGGACGTCCAGCGGGCAGCTGGCGAACCTCTGCAACGTCTGGGCGATTCGCCGTAAGGCCCGGTCACCGGCCTGGTGCCCGTAGCGATCGTTGTAGGCTTTGAAATGGTCGACGTCGATCAGCAGGATCGCAATGGGGCGGCCACTTTCAATCGCGTGTGGCCAAAGGTGCTTCAGGTGTTCATCGAACACCCGGCGGTTTTTCGTGCCGGTTAGCGCGTCGTGCTGCGCGAGCTCCGCGATGACGCGGCCCTTGAGGAAGCTCGTGCGTGACCAGGTCTCGAGACGGCGGGCGGCGATGGCGCATGCGCCCAGAACCAGGAGCAGGAGCGTACACGCCCGAAGCGCAAGCGGCAGCGCAAGGTCGAAGACGAAGGCGGAAAAAATGAAGGAGGTCGCAGTCAGCAAAGCCGAGAATAGCGCCTCGCGATAGCGCAATCCGACGAAAAAAAACGGACCAAGCACCATGAGCGGCAAGATCATGAGCAACTCGGGTTCTCCGTGGGCCGCGGCTCCGGCAATCGGTACGGCCGCCATGGCATTCCTGACCGGCACGAGAACGCGGGCGAACGGCAGATAGGCGCTGGCGAAAGCCGGCCCCAGGGCGATCCATGCCAACGCGATCGACGGCAGGACGACCAATCCGACGTGAACAAGGAAATTCGGGTTCCAGGAGCCGCCAATGGCCTGCTCCGCGCCGCGAGCCAACGCCAGCAGCGTCACGAAGACGCATGTCACACGGATGAGCGAACGGTTGTCCAGCAGCCGGACACTGACGTACTCGGCTTCCAGTTCCGGGCTGAAGCGATGATTCAGGGCATCACGCTGCAGTTCGGCCGCATAGAGCGAATCCGGGATCGCAAGGAGCTCGGGTCGGGGTACCGTAATCATGGCGCCACTATAAGCGGCATCGTGTTACGCCGGTGTGACGTGCTCGCAACTACGCTGCGACCGGCCGGTCGGCTACCGGTGCATGTTGCGGCCATTTGGCTCAGGGGATGGACCCGCAGTCCTCTTCATCAGGAACCGGGCTCCGTCGCAAGAGCCAATCGCTCGTCCTGCAAACCCTTTTGGACCCCCTGTAACAGCACCCGCAGCCGCTGGTCGTCATGCACGGCCGCAAACAAAGGGCTGGTGGATACCTGGGCATGCCGCCGCCAGCCCCCACGCCAGGCCTGCTCCAGGAATTCGATCGACCGGTCCCGCTCGCCTCGCATGCTCGCCATAGCGGCACGGTAGTAGTCGGCCATCATCGGCAAGCCGAACTCCTGCTCGAAATCCCCGAGCCGCTCCTCCGCTTCGTACAGTGTCCTCGCAGCGGCCGTGTCCTGCCCGGCAAGCTGGCGCGCACGCGCCAGGTGCAGTGCGTGCCAATGACCGAACATCATCGACCACGGCGAGTTCAACAGCTCCGAGTCGCGGCCGGCCAGCGATTCGTACTCCCGAACGGCCGTGGCAGGATCGCCGTTGTACAAAGCCGATAAGCCGCGAAACGCGGACATTTCGGTGCGGTCGGGAAAGCGCTCGCTGTAATGCCGCACGGCCTCCGCGAGGCCGGCTGCGTCGCCCTGGAAGTAGTGCCAGGCCAGCAGCACGTCCAGCAGGTAGGGCGGATCGGTCGATCGGCCGAGGCCGTCATCGATCCAGCGCCGACTTTGAGCGTAATCGCCGAGCTCCAGCAGCGCCCAACCGAGCTGGGTGCGAATCGCCGCCTGCTGGCCCCCGAGATCGATGCATCGCTTCAGCCATCTCGCCGCTTCCGCCGTGTGACCGGACACGTATTTCAGGCCGCCCATGGCCCAGAGCGTGTTCAGATTGTCGGTGTCGTCCTCGAATTCCATCGAGCGCCTGAGCCAGCGCTCCGCTTCGTCGAACTGCCCGAGCATCCCGAGCAGCGCGGCGTGGTTGTGGATGATGCCGTGGTTGATCGGGTCCTTGCGCAGGGCCAGGGTTGTGTACTCCAGCGCCTCGCGGTTTCGCCCCTGGTAGTAAAGGCTGCGCCCGAGCATCGCGAGCGAATTGGCGGCATTCGGATCCAGCCGCTGCGCCGTCGTGAAGGCCTCGATGGCCTCGTCGGGATCGTGGCTGAGATACGCGAGCAGGCCGCGCGCATGCCACGCCGTTGCCGAGCGGGGGTCGAGCTCCAGCGCGCGCGCGGCCAGGGCCTGGATCTCGCCCCGGAACTGCTCCAGGGGTTTTTCCGCGTACGCACTCGTCAGGGCAAGCGTGCCCGCGAGGTCCCCGTAAGCGCGTGCGAACCCCGGATCGATTTCAATGGCGCGGCGGAACTCGCGGGCCGCGCGTTCCAGGTTCCCGACCGTGAGCTTTCGCTGCAGGTGCTTGCCGAGCAGGTACGCTTCCAATGCTTCGGGCACGGTTTCCGGCGGCGGGTTCTGCAGGCCTTCCAGCAGACCCGCAAGCCGGGGCTCGAGAGCCGCGCCGACTTCCAGCGCGACATGCTCCTGGATCGCGAACAGGTCGGAGAAGGGGCGCTCGTACACGCGGCTGAACAGGTGGAAGCCGTTGCGCACGTCGATGAGCTGGGCGCCGATCCGGACCTGGTCGCCCTGGCGCCGCACACTGCCTTCCAGCACGTAAGCGACACCGAGCGCGCGGCCGATCTCGCGAATGTCCTCGGTTCTGCCCTTGAAAGCGAAGGCGGAAGTGCGCGCGACGACAGCCAGCGCCTCGACGCCCGAGAGGCGGTGGATCAGCTCTTCCGACAAGCCGTCACTGAAGTACTCGAGCTCCGGGTCATCGCTCAGGTTGGCAAACGGCAGGACCGCAATGCCGTTTTCGGCAAGCGGCGCCTCTGCCACGGGCTCGTCCCGCGCGGTATCCTGGCCGGTGACCAGCCAGCCGGCGACGGCGAGCAGCAGTGCCAGCGATGCGGCCAGCCAGGGAGCGGCCTGCCGAATCCCGGGGTTTCGAACATGGCCCGCCGGCAGCGTGGTGCCGGCCACCCCGGCCGCGGAGGTCGCGTCCGGATCCCCGGTCAGGGGGCATGGCTGCTCGATCAGGCGATAACCGCGGCGCGCCAGGGTCTCGATGTAGCGAGGCGCGCGTCGATTGTCATCCAGTGCCTGACGGATGTCCGATATGCAGCGGGACAGGGTCTCGTCGGAGACGACCAGGCCGGCCCAGACCTCCGCCATCAACTCTTCGCGGCTGAACACCTTGCCGGGCTGCGCGGCAAGCAGCAGCAGCAGCGCCATCGGCCGGGGCCCCAGTCGCCGCAAACCGGACGGGGTCAGCACCGTCCCGTCTTCGGCTCGTACTTCGCAATCCCCGATCGTGAAACCGTGAACCAGCCATCCCATCGGCCGAGTTTCGGGCGCGCGAGCGGCCGATGCAAGCCCTTCCGCCGGCACGTTGCCGGGTGCCATGTAGCTGATCTAACGCGTATTTCCGCGGCCGAATGGCGCCCGCACCGCTTTCTCAGGATTTACTCAGCACTTTTTCAGGACTTGCGGGGCCGGGAACGCCAAGTTGCCGTCCCATGAGACGCATCCTGACAAGGTCGGCACCGGCCAACGTGCTGGTACTGGTGCTCCTGGCCTGCGGCGGAGGGGCGGCAGCCCAGGGCACGGAGTTCAACCTCTCCTGCCACGCCGGCGAAGTGCTGGTCGGCATCAGCGGCCGCCAGGGCTGGTGGATGGAGGGGATTGCCGCCCGCTGCCGGTCCGTGGAGACGAACGGCGCGCTGGGCGCATCCATCCGCTCCACGGAATACGCCGGGGGCACGACCGGCACCCTCAGGACATTCGACTGCAGCCCGGCCGAGGTGATGGTCGGCTACAGCGGCGTGCAGGGAGACAACGGCTATGTGCTCCACGTGCAGCAGGTTTTCTGCGCTCCGTGGCAGGTGGATACCCGCATGGCGGGGACGCCGGTGAGAACGGTGAGTGCATTCGACAGGAAATCCGCACCCGGACGATCCATGGCCCAGTCCTGCCCGGACGGCAGGGTCGGGACACGCCTGCGCGGCAGGGCCGGGCGGTACCTGGACAAGCTCATAGACATCGGCTGCAGCTATGCGGGAGGCGCGCACCCGACCGTGGGCCGCGGCAAAAAAGGGCGAGAGCCGATCGCCGGTCCGGAAAGAGCGAGTTGATATGAAAAAGAACCGTGTCACTGGGCTGTTCGGGCTGCTCGCTACCTTCGGCATACCGCTGCTGCTTGCCGCCCCTTTCCCGGATGCTTTTGCCCAGACGATACGGCCGGGCACGAGCGTCACGACTCTGCGCCGCGCGACGGTAGAGCCGGGGGCGAACGCCTTCGCCAGCCTGAACCGCGACGAGCGGGGGCACAGCCTCACCAACTCCTACCTGCTCGCGATGGTGAGCCATTACATGTACCCGCACGCCTACGACCCCAATCCCGGCGACAACTTCGTGGCGTTCAGGAACCAGGCCGCAGCGAAATTCGAGCACTGGGGCATGCAGAGAACCGATATCCGGTCGAGAAGCAACGTGCAGTACGTCGTCATGTCGGACCCGAACGTCATCATCCTGGGGTTCCGCGGCAGCGATGCGGTGGAACACATGGACGGCTTCGCCGACTGGATCGCCACCGACGCCATGGCCCTGCAGAAGAAAGTCTCCACCTGGGGCACCGTGGCGTTCACGGAGAGGAACTGGCTCGGCCAGACGGTTACCGTCCGGAAGGCACCCGGTGTGCACACCGGCATTACGGAAGCCTACTGGACGGTACGCAACGACATCAACGACCTGATCCTCGCCCACGGGGGCAGGTCGAAGAAACTATTCATCACGGGACATAGCCTCGGGGCCGGACTGGCTGTCATTGCGGCAATCGACCAGGGATATGCCGGGCGACCCAGTAGCCGGCGCTTCGTCGCCCAGGGCGTCTACACCTATGGTGGCCCACGCGTCGGCAACGGCATCTTCAAGCGGCTGTTCGACTCCAAGCGGAGCGCCGGCGGGGCCAGGGCGCTCAACACCCATCGGTACGTGAACTTCAACGACATCGTCGCGATGGTGCCGGGCGACACCGTCGCACACGACGCCATTTACGTGCCGCTCGGTCATTACGGTCCCGGCGAGCCGCACGACAACGTCAAGTACATCCATGTCGGACGGACTTCAAACATCCGGCAGAACGGGACGATCGACCGCGACAGCGTCGAGTATCGCGGCCTGGGAGATCCTGCCAGGCACCACAGTTCGCTGTACGCCCACCACATTTTCCAGGCGAACGTCGCCGGCAGGAGTTGGGCAGGCCGCATGCCGCCGCCGCCAACGCCGATCACCGGGTTGTAAGTCGCCGCCATTCGAATACACGGAGGAAGACACGATGATGCTCAAACGCACTCTCGACTTGCCGGGCCGACTGCCGGCTCCCGCGGCGCTCGCGCTGCTTACCATCGGCGCGGCCCTGCCCGCAGAAGCCCAGGTCAATGCGCTCACCGGGTCGGGACTCTACGATTTCCTGATCCCCACGAACTGCTTTGCGTTGTCCGAACAGGCGGACACGAGAACGCCTTACTGGCTGTCCGACGGGACTTACCCTGACAATCGCGTACCCCTGCTCGCCACCGGAAACGCCAGGGGCATCGTCCGCACGGTCGACCTGGCCGACCAGGTGAGCTTTCACTCCAGCAACCCGAGAGTGATCCCGGCGCCGGCCAAGATTCAGGCCGTGGGAGCAATCGGCGGTGTCAATTACCAGCCCAGCGATGTGTGGTTCACCGTCAAGGCGCCTTCGAGACCGACGAACGTCGACATCACCGCACAGGGTTCGGTCAACTCCGTCATCGGCGCGGTTGCCCAGCTGGGCCAGGCGAAACGCGTTACCCGGAAATTCCGCGTTTATCCGCCGCAGAAGATCAGCAAGGCTACCATCGGGCCCGAAAAGCCGGCCCCGTACGCCGATGGCGAGCGGCTGCGCATCGACGTAGCCCTCCCATGGAAGATCCCGGTCTCGACGGCCACGGTGGTCATCGGGCAGCCGGTCTACAAGGACAGGAACGGGCGTGACGTCCGTGCGCGCCTGCCGGAATGGAAAGCGGGCAGCACCTATACGGCCAAACGCATCGCTGTTCCGCCGAACGGCAACAAGGTCAGCTTCGACTTCGTGGCGAGGTTCCCGTCCGATGCGGCGTCGGAACGCCTCGGCCCGATGTTGCTCAAGACCTCTTTCGTGGTGCCGGTTCAGCTCACGACGGAAAACCATGTGCCGTGTACGGGCCTGGTCACGAATCCAAAATCGGCGCAGGTCGGCTACACGATGCAGAGGCGCATGGATGTGAGCCTGCAAGCCAAGCCGGCGACATCTCTGCCCGCTCCGATCCAACAGGCTCCGCTGCCCCGGCCGGCCACCGGCTCCGGGGGCGGCGTGCCGGCGCCCAGGGATCCACTGCCTTCGAGGCCGGACCCGGAGCCGGAGGGCTATCCAAAACCCAAACCGGGGATACGCCAGTGAGGGCGCGGGCTGTGGGGGCGTGGCTCGCCACCGCCGCCGGTGGCCTTGCGCTCGGCGCCTGCCAGGCTTTGCCGCCGGTCATGAGCACGGCGTTGGTAGGCTTCGGGCAAGACGTGCTGGCCGCCGCTGCGCAGAACTTCACCCCGCAGTACTCGGCTTCCATGCAGAGCCTGTTCCTGGCCATGGCCGAAACAGCGACCGGCATGCCGTTCACAGAGGAGGCCGCCGAAGGCGGCACGC
>DATABW010000268.1:0-9931 GCA_036259375.1 Woeseiaceae bacterium | reverse complement strand
CATTGGCGACGTCGATCTCGTGTGCCAGCTCGGTTCGCCGCGGGCGATTGGCGCATTACTGCAACGCGTCGGCCGCGCCGGCCATGCCGTGCACGCAACGCCGAAGGGACGGCTGTTTCCGCTCACGCGGGACGACCTCATGGAGTGTGCCGCGCTGCTCGATGCCGTGCGCCGCGGCGAGCTCGACCGGCTGTCGCTGCCGGACAGGCCGCTGGACGTGCTGGCGCAGCAGATCGTGGCCGAAGTAGCCGGCCGCGAGTGGGAAGAGGAGGCACTGTACGAGCAGCTGCGCCGCGCATGGCCTTACCGTGAGCTTTCGAAACCCGAATACACAGATGTCGTGAAGATGCTGGCCGACGGCTACACCACCCGCCGAGGGCGTAGAGGAGCCTACCTGCACCGAGACGCCGTCAACGGCGTATTGCGCGCGCGGCGCGGGGCTCGGCTGACCGCATTGACCAACGGCGGCGTGATTCCCGACCAGTTCGACTACGACGTCGTGCTGCTGCCGGAAGGCTTCAAGATCGGCACGCTTAACGAGGACTTCGCTTTCGAGAGCATCCCCGGCGACATCTTCCAGCTCGGCAATACTTCGTACCGGGTCGCCAAGGTCCAGCAGGGGAAGGTGTTTGCCGAGGACGCGAAGGGCCAGCCGCCGAACATCCCGTTCTGGTTCGGCGAGGCGCCCGGTCGGAGCGAAGAGCTTTCGAACGCGGTGAGCCGCCTGCGCAGCGAGCTCGACGGCCGGCTCGCAGCCGGCGAGGATGCGGCGCTGCGATGGGCGCAGGAAGAGCTCGGGCTCGCCGAAGCGGCCGCAAAGCAGGTCGTCGACTACGCCGCGGCTTCGCGCGCCGCGCTCACGGTGCTGCCGACTTGCGAGACCATCGTGTTCGAGCGCTTTTTCGACGAAACCGGCGACCAGCACCTCGTCATACACTCCCCGTACGGCTCGCGCATCAACCGCGCGTGGGGACTGGCGCTCCGGAAACGCTTCTGCCGCAGTTTCAATTTCGAGCTGCAGGCGGCGGCGGATGAAAATACGATCGTCCTGTCGCTCGGCGCCACTCACAGCTTCGATTTGGAAGCGATCACACGCTACCTGCACTCCGCAAGCGTGCGCGACGTCCTGACGCAGGCTTTGCTCGATGCACCGATGTTCGGCACCCGCTGGCGCTGGAACGCGAGCGTGGCGCTCGCGGTAAAGCGCACCTTCAACGGCAAGCGCGCGCCGGCGCAGTTCCAGCGCAGCGATGCGGAGGACTTGCTGGCCGTCGTGTTCCCGGACCAGCTTGCCTGCGCCGAAAACCTGAGCGCCGGTTATCGCGACATCCCGGATCACCCGCTGGTGCAGCAAACGGTCAAGGATTGCCTGACCGAGACGATGGACGTGGACGGCCTCGTCGCGCTGCTGGAACGGCTCGAAGGAAACGAGGTGCGCATCATCTGCCGCGATCTCGCGGCGCCGTCGCCGATGGCCTTCGAGATACTGGGCGCGCGTCCGTACGCGTTTCTCGACGACACGCCCGCCGAGGAACGGCGCACGCTTGCCGTGCGGCAGCGCGGCGTTCTCGGCCCGGAGGATGCTGCAGCGCTAGGGCGGCTGGATACACAGGCCATTGCGAAAGTGCGTGACGAGGCATGGCCGGAGCCGCGCACCGCGGACGAATTGCACGATGCCCTGCTCGTGGCCGGTTTCCTCACGGCCGTTGAGGGCGAGGCCGGGCGAACGGAAGCGCTGGAGTTCGGCTGGCACCACCTGTTCGGCGAGCTCCTGGGCCAGCGCCGCGCGGCGCGGCTGCAAGCGCCCGGCGGCGATGTGTTATGGGTGGCGGCAGAACGTCTCGACTGGTTCCGGCACCTGTGGCCCGGGATAGCGACCGAACCCGGAGTCGATGCGATTCCCGATCCCGCGGTAGAGGACCAGCACGCAGCCCTGCGCGAAATCCTTCGGGGGCGGCTCGAAATCCTGGGTCCAGTGACCGCGGAACAACTCGCCTCGCCCCTCGGGCTCGCTGCCGGAGACGTGGAGGCCGCGATGGCCGTCCTGCAGGCGGAAGGCTTCGCGATGCAGGGTCACTACACGGGCGGGGCGGCCGAATGGTGCGAGCGGGGACTGCTCGCGCGCATCCATCGTTACACGTTGAAGCGCCTGCGCGCCGAAATCGAACCCGTGGCGCCTGCGGCCTACTACCGCTTCCTGCTGCACTGGCAGCACCTCACGGGCGAACGGGTGGAAGGCACCGAAGCGCTGGCCGCGGTGCTGGAGCAACTGGAAGGCTATCCGGCGGCGGCCGCGGCGTGGGAGACGAGCCTCCTGCCCCTGCGGGTCGCCAACTACAAGGCCGATTTGCTTGATCGCCTGTGCAACGCCGGCCGCTTCGTCTGGACGCGGCTCAATCCGCCCGCTGTAACGGGCGAAGGCAACGGGCGGCACGCGGCGCCGGTGCGCAACACCCCGATCGCGTTCGTGGCCCGCACACACCTGAAGCACTGGCGGGCGCTGGCGCGCGGCACCAGCGAGGACCAGCTGAGCGGCAACGCGGAACGGGTTCTGGAGGCGCTGCGCGAGCACGGCGCCCTGTTCTTCACGGATCTCGAGGACGCGAGCGGCCTCCTGCACGGCCACGTCGAAGCGGCACTCGCGGAGCTGGTGGCGCGCGGGCTGGTGACGGCGGATACCTACGCCGGGTTGCGCGCCATGATCACGCCGCAGGTCCGCCGCGCCGACGCGCGGCGGCAGCGCCGCCGGAATCGCGCGCCCGCGGTGGAAGACGCCGGACGATGGGCGCGCGTGTTTCACGGAGGCGCAAGTACGAGCGACTCCGGGGACGGCGAACACGCCGCACACATAGCCCGGGTGCTGCTGCGCCGCTATGGCGTCATCTGCCGCCGCGTGCTGGAACGCGAACCGCTGCTGCCGCCCTGGCGCGACCTGCTGTACGCCTTCCGGCGAATGGAGGCCCGCGGGGAGATTCGCGGCGGCCGGTTCGTGCAGGGCATGAGCGGCGAGCAGTTCGCATTGCCTGAAGCGGTCGGCGCGCTGCGGGAGGCCCGCAAGGATGAAAGCAACGAGGCGGTAATGATCTCCGCCGCCGATCCCCTCAACCTGGTCGGCATCGTGACGCCGGGCCAGCGCCTGCCGGCGCTGCCGGGCAACCGCGTGTTGCTGCAGGGAGGCGTGCCGGTGGCGGTGCGCAGCGGGAAACAGGTCGAGTTCCTGGCGGCTGCCGACGCCGCCGAAGAATGGAATATTCGCCGGCGGCTGATGGGCCCGTTCCTCGACCCCGGTGGTGTTTTCACCAGGCGTAGCGGGCGCTCAGGCTGAGCTGGCGGCCCACGGCCGGCGTGCCGGGGAAATACTGGTAATCGCTGTCGGTAAGATTGTCGGCGGTCAGGGCCAGGCCCAAGCCGGTGCCGTCGGGCGGTTCCCAGGCGAGGCTCGCCGAAACGAGCACGGCATTCGCGGAACTGGTGCGCAGCGGGTTGTCGCGCTGCACCCGGTACTCGCTGTCCATGCGCCACTCGAGGCGATCCGACAGCCGCCAGGTGACCGCGAGCGTGGCGCGATGGCGCGCGTAATTCAATGCGTAAAAGCTGGCGTCCACGTCCGCTGCGCCGAAGTCTGCATCCTTGTCAATGAAGGTGTAGCCGCTCGCGACCTGCAGCCGCTGCCAGCGGCGGCTGAACAGCGCTTCCAGGCCGACGACATCGGCATCGAGCGGGTTCGCTGCGCGAGTGAACGGTGCATCACGATCGTACGTCCAGTCCACGAGCTCATCGTCTTCGCGATAGAACAGCGTGAGCTTTCCGCTCCAGCGGGAATCGTCGAGGCCGGCCGTGAGGGCGAGCTGGCGCGCCTGTTCGCGATCCAGTGCGGGATTGCCGCCGAACAACCCCGACGGGCCGGACTTCAGCGCGGTGTAGCCCGGCACCTGCGACGTCGCCGCGTATTCGAGGTCGACGTACCGTTCGCTGCCGCCGGATGTCCAGCGAAAGGTCGCCCCGGCCAGCGGCGACAAGGTGTTGCTGTCGCGGTTGGAGGCATCCCAGGTCACGCCGGCGCGCAGCGAAACGGATCGGCCGCCGTCCTCGAACAGATCGATTGAAGGCAGCACGCCGATCTTGAGATAACGTCGGCGCTCGAAGGTGCCGTTCGTCAGGTCGGTCGAACGAACCAGCTCGTCGCCCGTCAGCTGTCCGCCGTAGCGCCAGTCGATGCGGCCATGCCGGTACAGCCCCTGGACGCCGACAGCGTCCACCCGTGTTTCGTGATCGAAGGCGCCGGGCCCGCCCGACTCCTGCGTATGCCGGTCGAAGTCGTAGTCGTTGATGAGCCGGCGGTGATAAGCGCCGATCTCGAGCCAGCCGTGCGTCAGCGCCCGGCGATGGTTGGCGAAGAGGAGCGTGGTTTTGGTGCGATCCGTCTCCGGCAGTGCGGCGAAGCCCGTGTAGGCGCCCGGCCAGCCGTAGAACTTGTCCTGGTACGCGGCGATCAGGTCCGACTGCGAGGTCGCGCCCGCGCGTTGCAGTTGCAGGTTGTAGCGCCCGAAGTCGTGATCGCCGCCGGGCAGGCTGCCGTCCCCGCTCGAGGCCGCTATCGACAGGCGTGCCGCCAGTCGATCATCGCCGGCGGCGCCGACCACGGCTGCACGCAATGATGCAAAACGCAACGCATCGCCCCCCGCGCCGAACGTCACGTCACCCGCGCCCGGAACGGCGGGCACCGAATACGCGATCGTGCCGATCGTGGAATTGAACCCTCGCAGCGCGTTCGCCGTTCCGGTCAGCGTGTGGGGCCTGGACAGGAGCGCCGGATCGATCGGAAGCTCGCCCGCGTAGTGCCCCGTCTGCGGATCCATGATGGTGACCGCGCCGATGTTGAAACCGGTGTTTTCGAAGAGCCCGCCCCGGACGGTGACGTCGGCCTGCCCCTCAGGCAACCCGCGCGACTGCAGCTCCGTTTGCGGATCGAACCGCAAGGCGGTTGCGAGTGCGGCAAAGCTGCCTGCGGGCCGCGTGTTCGCGATGCGGCTCGCGCTGACGGTGATTTCCGACAGACCCGTATCGGGATCGCTGGCAGCGGATTGGGCAGGGATCAGGGCCGACGCGGCGCAGAGGACCAGGGCATGCATCGCGCGATGTTAAAGCATCGCTCGTCCGGGGAACACGATGAACCCGGATCGATTCGCGCTTCGCGCCCCCGGATCGGCAATCCGTCATGTGCCCGGGCGAGCCGATTCGCGTCTGTCGCGTAGCCCGCACCCGCGCTCCTACAGGCTCGGGTATCCCGGCTGACCGGTCTGCCGCGCGTGGTGCTCGGCGTCCTGCTGGCACTGGAGGCAGCGCAGGGCGGCCGGGTTGACGTCCAGCCGCTCCGGCTCGATGCGGTCCCCGCAGTCGGCGCAGAGTCCGTACTGCCCCTGGGCCAGCCGCTGCAGCGCCGCCTCGACGTCGCGTACCTCCGTCACGTCACGCGTTATTTCCGCCAGGTTCAGGTCGGAAACGAGGTCGCTCCAGGCCTGTTCCCCGCTGTCGGCGACTCGCTGGGCGAGCTCCGTGTAGGATTCGTCGTCGTATTTGCTCAGCTCGCGCTGGATGTCGCGGCGCAACTCGTCCGAGCGCTCGGTCAACCGTGACTTGACCGCGTTGATGCCGTTCCGGTCCAGTCCGTCGGCGCGCCCCGCCTTGCTGGCGCGCTTCTGCCGCTGCCTGCCCGAGGAGCGGGCATCGTTTCGCCGGCGCAGCCGTCCTCCTGCGGGTTCCGTCTCGCTGTCCTCGTCGGCCGGCCCGCGGCGCGACTGCTGCGAATCGTCAACGCTCGCGGAATATTCCGCGAGTGCCGACCGGTTCTGTCCGCCATCTCCGGCACGTCCGACCGATTCGCCTCCGATCGTTTCCGGGAACTCGTCGCTCTGCAGGGCTTCCGACCGCCGTTCCGCCGCGATACCGCGCTCCTCGCCCTCCGAGCGGATCTCGCTGTAGTCGAGATCGCCGCGCTGTATTTCGTCGAGCGGGCCCGTCCAGTCCTCGGGGGCCGCGGTCACTTCGATATCCCAGCTGTGCCACTCGTCCAGGCTGACCTCGCCGATGCCGCCGTCGAAGTCCTGCCATTCCACGAGCTCCTCGTCGTCGTCCACGGCGACGACCTGGAAGAGGCGGCCGTCGCGCATGCGCTGGTACCAGCGGCCGATTGCGGGATCGATATCGTTGTCCATGTCGTCCTCTCCTGGTGTTGAGCGCCCGTGGGGACGGGCTCCTCCGTGCGATCAGTAGCGCAGGCCCGCGATGGCGCCAGCCTTGCCGGGGATGTCGGCCGCCGGTACGACGTAGACCTGGCCGCCCTTGAGCCAGCTCTCTACGGCAGCGCGGTCGAGGAGATCGACGTCACCCGGCAGCGGGTCGTCGCGCCGGGCTATGCTGCGCTCGCTGTCGTCGAAGCGCCCCCAGCACTCGATATCCGCCGCGATGAACAAGGTGTCCACGCGGCCGTCCCTCGCCGCTCTTACGACGTCTCCGAGCTCGCGACTGACGGGGGTCTCCGGATCGTTATGCTCCAGGCGATCCAGCGCTTCCGCCCGGCGCGCGTCCAGTTGCTCGCGCACGAGGCGCCATGCCTGCTCGTGGAGCTCCTGCTCCGGCAGGTGTTCGACGTTCCCGTCGATTTCGCCGCGCACGCGGGAGGCAGAGGGCGAAACCTGCCGGTACATCCAGCGCAGGTGTTCGACGCCCGCCAGCACAACGGGAGCGTCGTCGAGTTTCCAGAAGCGCTCCAGGCCGTCGGCAACCGCGCGAACGAATTGCTCGATTTCCGGTTTGGTGTCGTCCTTGCCCGCGCCCATTCCGTGATACATGGCGACATCGCCGCCCCGATCGCCGGCGTGATACTGCAGTTGCTTTCCGGCTGGTTGGCGGCCGGTGACTTCGGTCAGCGAACGCGGCACTTCGGCGCCCGGATCGACAGATGCCAGGGATACCCCGTCGCCGGTATAGAGCCGAACGTCGTTCTGGCTCAACGCGAGCAACCAGAATCGGCCGCGATACGCCAGCGCATCGATCAATGGCTTCAGGTGGAAGCGGAAGCCGGCAACGGCCAGCTCGCGAACAGGGCAGGGCAGCGACACGTGCCGCAGGAATTCCCGGCCGGCAAAAATGGCGAACCCGCCGCCGTGCGCGGTCCACATGTCGCGGTCGAGCGAAGCATTCCTGACCGTATCCGTCAGCGTGCCGGCCTCGACCGACGACATGCCGAGCGCTTCCAGACCGGAATGGGCTTCCTTCAGCAGGTTCTTGAGCCGGATTTCATTCTGCTTTCGCTCATCGACCTTCAGTGCGATAGGCAGGTAAAGCGAAAGCAGCGGTCCGTCGGCCTCGAAGCACGCAAGCTCCTCGATCAGCTCCCGCGAGACCTCCGCCGCCATCTTGCCCCGTGCGCTCATGATCGACACCTCATCCTGCGACGGTCTCGCCGCCCAGTTGCGGCAGCACGTGGCCCGTGACGTAGCCGGAATCCGCGTTGCTGGCAAAGTACACATAGGCCGGGGCGATTTCCTCCGGCTGTGCCGGGCGGCCCATCGGCGTCTTCGCGCCGAATTCCTTGACGGCGTCGTCGCCGCGCTCCGCGGGGTTCAGCGGCGTCCACACCGGTCCCGGTGCCACGCAGTTCACCCGTATGCCGCTCTTGACGAGGTTCTGTGCGAGTGACTTGGTGAACGCATGGATTGCGCCTTTCGTAGACGAGTAATCGATCAGCGACTTGTTGCCTTCCAGCCCGGTGATCGAGCCGGTGTTGATGATCGAGGAACCCGGCTTCATGTGCGGCACGGCGAAACGCGCCATGTAGAAGTAGCCGAAGATGTTGGTCCGGAACGTCTTCTCGAACTGCTCAATGGAGATTTCATCGAGGCTCTCGCGGTGCTTCTGGAACGCTGCGTTGTTGACGAGAACGTCCAGCCGGCCGAACCGCTCCACCGTCTGCTCGATGGCGTTGCGGCAGAACTCCGGATCCTTGACGTCGCCCGGGATCAGCAGCGCCTCACGACCGCAGGCCTCGACATCGCTGCGGGTCTGCTCTGCGTCCGGCTGTTCCGCCTCGAGATACACCAGCGCGACGTCGGCGCCCTCGCGCGCGAAGATCACGGCCACGGCGCGGCCGATACCGGAATCGCCGCCGGTGACGAGCGCGGCCTTGCCCTCGAGCTTCCCGGCGGGGCGGTAGGCCTCGCCCTCGTACCGTGGCTGGGGATCCATGCGGGACTCGAGTCCCGGTTGCTCCAGGTCCTGGGGCGGGAACGGTGGTTTCGGTTTGCTGGCCATGGCGTCCTCATCGTAAAAACGGCTGGCTGCAGGTGATCCAAGTTCCATGCCAGAGCCCCGCAGGAGCCGGCCATGCGGGCGGCACCGGAGGGCGGTTCGCACTCCTAGCAGATTTACAAACCGCGTGTAATTCATGCCGCGGGCTCGGGGTTACAATTGCGAGGTGAGTGAAGACGAAGAAGTTGAAGAGCGCCAGCATCTTCGTTCTCCCGTCGTGTACGAGATCGTTCGGCGCGAAGCGGAGGTGGAGCTGTCGCGGCCTTCGTCCTCCTTGTGGTGGTCCGGTGTTGCGGCGGGCATCGCGCTGTCGGCCTCGTTGCTCACCGAAGGCCTGCTGCACTATTACCTGCCGGACGCGCATTGGCGGCCCGTCGTGGAAAGCTTCGGTTACTGCGTCGGTTTCCTGATCGTCATCATGGGCCGTCTTCAGCTTTTCACGGAGCAGACCGTAACAGCCGTGCTACCGCTTCTCGCGAAGTTCAACACGCGGAACCTGTGGCGCACAGGGCGGCTGTGGGCCATCGTTCTCGCAGCGAATCTCACCGGGACGAGCCTGACCGCGGCGATTACCCTTTTCGCAGGGACGATCCATCCCGAACACCTGCCTGCGCTGCTGGAAGTGTCGCGGGAATTCACTCACTTCACACCGGTCGAGGCGGTGACCTACGGCATCCCGGCCGGCTTCTTCGTCGCAGCGATCGTGTGGATGATGCCGAGCGCGGAAGGCGCGGAATTCTGGGTGATCATCGTCGTCACGTATCTAATCGCCCTCGGCGGCTTTGCGCATGTCATCGTCGGCTCCGCCGAAGCTTTCCTGCTGGTGATGACCGGCGAACTCGGGCTGCTGGCAGGGCTGTTCGGGCTCATCTTCCCCACCCTGGTTGGTAACATCATCGGGGGCACCGGGCTGTTCGCGATCCTCGCTTACGGCCAGGTGCAGGAGGAGCTTTAGACATGTTCGTCGCGGTTTACTGGTGGCGCGTCCACCCGGGGAAAGAAGAGCAGTTTCGCCGTGCCTGGCGGCGCGGCACGGAGCTGATCACGGAGAAATACGGCAGCTTCGGTTCACGCCTGCACGAAAACGCCGACGGCCGTTTCGTCGCCTATGCCGAATGGCCGGACGAGGCGACCTGGCAAGCGGCCATCGATGAAAAGATGCGCTATGACGACCCGGACACACGCGCGTCGTTCGTCGACGCGATCGCGGAGACGCCGCCCGACAACGCGCCGGTGTTCACCATGACGGTCACCGACGACCTGCTCGATCGCGGCCGGCGCGTTTAGCTGCAGGGCCCTTCCCGGCGGGCGACACAACGTTGCCGCTGGGGCAGTACCGGCCAATCGAGGCGATGGTGTTCGCCTACAAGCATTGAAGACGATGACTGGGGGACGCGGCGGGCAGTGGACGAGATGATGCGCGTTTATCCGAAGGTCACCCGGTGCACATAGCGCCGCCGGATTACGGGCTGAACGCCCTGGGTCACACCGGCTTCTTTCGCGAGGGCGCGGAGCCGCTCTGGCGCAAACTGATCGAATGGCTGGAGGCGGTAAAGCCGGCATAGAACGCAGAGGAGCTTGCGTTGCGGGCGATGTCACGGTGATCGGCAGGTTTGTCCGC
>DATABW010000267.1:0-2265 GCA_036259375.1 Woeseiaceae bacterium | reverse complement strand
GGCGGGCCGGCGGGTTTACCTGATGGTCAGCAAGCCGGCGCGCATCGTCATCGCCTCGGAAACCGACCTGGCGCTGCCCGGGCGGACGGCGGAGATGGAACGCTACCTGGGCGAACGCTATGGCGCCGGCGAGGACCAGGTCCGGGTCTTCGGCACCGAGGAGTGGACGGCGCCGGTCGCGAGCGGCACGGGAGCGCCGCGCGTGATGGTCGTCTGCCCGTGCACGATGGGAACGCTTTCCAGCATTGCCGTAGGCGCCAGCAAAAACCTGATCGAGCGCGCCGCGGACGTGGTGCTCAAGGAGAGCGGCAAGCTGATCCTGGTGCCGCGCGAGACGCCCCTGTCGGCGATTCACCTTGCAAACATGCTCACGCTCGCGAAGCTCGGCGCGATCGTGCTACCGGCGAACCCCGGCTTTTACTACCGCCCCGGCACCGTCGATGACCTGGTCGATTTCGTGGTCGCTCGCGTGCTGGACCAGGTGCAGGTGCCTCACTCGCTCGTGCCCGCGTGGGGCGAGACATCCGGCGCCGAGAGGTAGTCGGCTAGATTGATCGATTCCTCTCCGGGCACCGCCTTGCGCTGGAACTCGTCCTCGCGGCCCCACGGTATCGTCGCGTCGATGATCAGCCGGCCCCAGTGGTCCTGGTTCGGATCCCGGTAGAAGCCGGGAATGTCCTCCAGCACCGTCGCGCGCTTGTCGGCTCTCCCTCGCGCCAGGTACGCCCACATCACGTCGTCCAGGTTGAAGATGTCGACGTCCTCGTCGACGACGATGCAGACCTTGTTGAAATCCATGTGCGAACCGAGTGCCGCGAGCAGCGCATGTTTTCCATGGCCCTTGTACTGCTTCCTGAGCTTCAGGATGGTGATCATTACGTTCGGCCGGCAGGAGACGTCGATGACCCCGGGAATCAGGTTCGAAACGTGCGCGTAGATCCGCGCCGCGGTAACGGCCTCCAGCGGCCTCAGGTCTTCGGGTGACCCGCAGAGCAGCCCGTGCCAGCAGGCACTTTTGCGCCAGTTCACCGACTGCACCTCGAAGACGTGGTTATCGCCGACCGGCACGTAGAAGCCCAGGAACTCGCCGAAAGGACCTTCGGGCCGCCGCACGTTCGGGAGTATCCGCCCTTCGACCACCACCTCGGTGCCCGCCGGCACTTCGAGGTCGATGGTGTCACAGGCATACATCTCGATCGGCTCGCCCGCGATTTTCGCCGCAATATCCAGCTCGCTGACGTTGGTCGGCGGGGACGCGCAGGCGGCAAGAAAGATCTCCGGACGCGTGCCGACCAGGATCGCCGCCTCCAGCGGCTCACCGCGTGCCTCGGCACGCGCCTGGTACTTCGCGAGGTCGTGGCTCGAGCCCAGCCTGATGCGCAGCTCATCGTCGCTGACGTACATAGACCGATGGAAAGAGAGGTTCGGTACGCCGGTATCGGGATCCTTCGCGAGAAAAATCGCCGAAGTGATGTAGGGACCCGCATCCTTGCCGTGGTAGGTGATCATGGGCAGGTCGCTCAGCCGGCCGCTGTCGCGATCGGCCGGCGCCTCCACCGTTACCTGGCCCGGGTCGAACGCCGCCGGCCCCTGCACCAGCTCGTTCCAGCGGCGACAGAACGAGTCGCCGGCGCCGATCAAGCGGCAGAGCCTTGCATGGCTGCCGTACAGATTGGTGGCGACGCTCAGGTCGCTGCCCTCCACGCTCTCGAAGAGCAGCGCCTGCTCACTGACTTTCTGGAAGCGCTTGGTGACGGCGGCAAGCTCGTGCCGGGGATCGACGCGGCGCTGCACAACGCTCAACTCGCCGCGCTCGCGCAGCTCCTGGATGAATTTGCGGATAACGCTACTCCCTCGAGCCTGGAACGCGCGGATCAATGTCGCACAGTTCGCGACCGGGCGGCAAGCGGACGGTCAGGCGGAAGCTGCCTCGCTGAGATCGGCGGATTCGCCGAGTGCCTCCCGGAGCCTGGCGAATTCGCGGTAGCGGCTCGGGATGTCGTCGCGCACCGCGGCAATGCGCAGATCCTTGAGCGTTTCCAGCGAGCGCAACAGCACGTCCAGGGGCGGCCCGCTGGACGTGATCGACTGCAGCCGCTCCGAAGGCAACCCGGCTGCCGGCCGTTCGATGAAACGCCGCACGAGCCGTTCGTGATGCTGCTCGGCCGTCCGGCCGTGCAGGCGAACCACTTCCTGGAACTTCGCTCCGTTCCTGCGGAACCACTCCGTGGCGGCATGTTCGGGAATGGCGTCCAGGAACATGGC
>DATABW010000266.1:0-2547 GCA_036259375.1 Woeseiaceae bacterium | reverse complement strand
CGTGCTCATCATCGTGTGGGCGGCGGACGTGGGCGCGTATTTTGCGGGCAAGCGCTGGGGGCGGGTCAAGCTCGCGCCGAACATAAGCCCCGGGAAGACCTGGGAAGGCGTCATCGGCGGGTTGTTTGCTGTCGTGGTCGTGCTCGTGCTCGCCAGCCGGTACTGGGTCGATCTCGAGGCGCTCGGAACCGATATCGCCGCCGTCGTGCCGTTCTGCCTTGCCGTCGCCACCCTCTCGATCATCGGCGATCTCACGGTCAGCATGTTCAAGCGCAACGCCGGGCTCAAGGACAGCGGCCGGTTCTTTCCGGGCCATGGCGGCGTGCTGGACCGCATCGACAGCGTAGCCGCGGCAGCGCCGCTGTTCACGCTCGGCATCGGCTGGATGGGCCTGGTCTGATGGCGGTCCCGGTCGTTCAGCCGCGGTTCATCGCGACCGAGGCAGGCTCCGCAGGAACTGCCCGTGCCGGGCCGGGTCAGAATCGTGGGATGTCCGTGACGCCAGGCCCGTGTAGCGGGATCGATTGTCCCTTTGCGGCGCCCGCTCGTTACAATCACCTGCCCGAGGAAACGCCTGCCGCATGAGCGCCGCACTCGTCAGTCTGCTGGCCTTCATCCTTGCGATCAGCCTGCTGGTCGCGGTCCACGAATTCGGCCATTTCCTGGTGGGCCGCTGGTGCGGCATGAAGGTGCTGCGCTTTTCCATCGGCTTCGGGAAACCGCTCTGGACGCGGGTCTTCGGCCGTGATCGCACCGAATTCTGTGTCTCCGCCATCCCGCTCGGCGGCTACGTCAAGTTCCTCGACGAGCGCGAGGGCCCTGTAGAGCCGGCGGACCGCGGACGGGCGTTCAACCACCGGCCGGTACCGGCCCGCATCGCGGTGCTCGTCGCGGGTCCGTTCTTCAACTTCCTGTTCGCCCTGCTGGCCTATTGGCTGCTGTTCGTGAACGGCGTGCCGACCGTGAAGCCGACGGTCGGGCCTGTCGAGACGGGTTCGTACGCGGCCGAGGCGGGTCTTCGTTACGGTGACCGCATACTCGCGGTCGGCGACACCGAGGCCACCGACTGGCAGACGGCGCTGGTCGCGATGTACGACGAGATGATCGGCGACGGACGCATCCCGCTGCGGCTCGAAAGCGATGACGGGCGGATCCACGACACGGTGCTGGACGTCGGCGGCAACTCGGCGAGCCTCACCGAACCGGGCGTCCTGTTCGAGGGCCTGGGATTCGCGCCCTGGCAGCCGCCGGCAGTGGTGGGCTCGGTCGAAGAAGACAGCGCCGCGGCTGCGGCCGGTATTCGGGAAGGGGACAGGATTACCCGCATCGCCGGCGAAGAGATCGTCGATTTCGGCGACCTGCAGCGCGTGGTGGCGGTGCGGCCCGGCGAGAACGTGCCGATCACGCTGGAGCGAAACGGTGAGGAACGCCAGCTCGAAATCGTCCTGGGAGCGCGCGAGCTCGACGGCAGGCAGGTGGGTTTCATGGGCGTCGGGATCGCCGCCGACCCCGATTACTACTACGAGCGCCGATTCGGTCCGCTGTCCGCCGTCGGCGCCTCCATCGACAGCACCTGGCAATCCACTACGTTCACGGTCCGCATGCTCTGGCGCATGGTGACCGGGGACGTGTCGATCAAGAACATCAGCGGCCCCATCAGCATCGCCCAGTATGCGGGCGATTCCGCGGCCGCGGGGTTCAACACGCTGCTCACTTTCCTCGCGCTCGTGAGCATCAGTCTCGGCGTGCTGAACCTGCTGCCCATTCCCGTCCTGGACGGCGGCCAGATCGTCTACCAGGCGGTGGAGCTCGTGAAGGGCAGCCCCTTGTCCGAGCGTTCGCAGCTGGTCGGCCAGCAGGTCGGAATCCTGGCTTTGCTGATATTGATGAGCTTCGCTTTCTACAACGACATCGCAAGACTCCTGGGCTGATGCGTCGGACGGGAAACAGGCAATCCTGCTGGCGGCGCCTCCTGGCCGCCTGCCTGTGTGCCATGACGCTCCTGCCCGCTGCGGGATTTGCCCAGGAGGAGTTCGTCGTGCGCGACATGCGCGTCGAGGGCCTGCAGCGCATCTCCGAAGGCACGGTATTCAATTACCTGCCGATCAACGTCGGCGATACGGTCGACACCC
This sequence comes from Woeseiaceae bacterium, assembly GCA_036259375.1. Taxonomy (GTDB): domain Bacteria; phylum Pseudomonadota; class Gammaproteobacteria; order Steroidobacterales; family Woeseiaceae; genus IDS-8. The sequence continues at coordinate 415 of DATABW010000266.1, read as the reverse complement.
AGCGCATCCAGGAGGCGATTCGCGCGCTGTACTCGCAGGGCCTGTTCGAAGATATCGAAATGCGGCGCGACGGCGATACGCTTGTGGTCGCGGTGCGCGAGCGGCCCTCGATCGAGCAGTTCACGATCGAAGGCAACAAGGACATCAAAACCGAAGACCTGATGGAGTCGCTGCGCAACGTCGGCCTGGCGCGCGGCCGCACCTTCGATCGCTCAGTGCTGGACAACGTGCAGCAGTTCCTGCGCGAGCAGTACTACGATCGCGGCAAGTACGCGGTCCAGGTCGATGCCGAAGTGGAAGAGACGCCGAACAACACAGTTCGCATAAAGATCGATGTCAAAGAGGGTGAGCGAGCCAGGATCCGCCAGGTGAATATTGTCGGCAACCACAGCTTCGACGAGGATGTGATTCGCGC
>DATABW010000265.1:0-5532 GCA_036259375.1 Woeseiaceae bacterium | reverse complement strand
CGCGGCGGCAGGGCGGTGCCCCTGCCGCCGTCCCGGAAGACGCGTGCGCTGCTTGCCTATCTCGCCATTGTCGGTCGGCCGCAAAATCGTGAACACCTGTGCGAAATGTTCTGGGACGTCCCCGACGATCCGCGCGGCTCGCTCCGGTGGAGCCTTTCCAAGCTGCGCAAGATCGTCAACAGCGAAGGGCACGAGCCGCTCACTGCCGACCGAAACTTCATCGAGCTCCGCATCGGGCAGGATGTCACCGTCGACTGGCACGAGCTGAAGACGCTCTCGTCGGCCGGCCTCGATGTCCTCGCGCTGGACGAGATCGAGAGGTGGGCGGGGCAGCTCGATGGCTTCCTTGACGACCTGTCGCTCCCCCGGTGCCCGGTTTTCGAAGCCTGGCGTATCGCACTGGCAAATGAATTCGATGTCTTGAGATGCCGGTTCCTTCGTGCAGCCATCGACAACCTTCGCCAGGACCCCGCACGGGCGCTTCCATTCGCAAGGGCGCTTTGCACGCTCAATCCCGACGACGGCGCCCTCGGCAGGGAGCTGGCTGCGCTTTCCCAGGCCGCCCGCGGCCAGGCGGTCCAACCGGGCGCTCCGCCCGTGCGGCAGGCGTCCGTAGAAGCGGATGATCGGGCCGCACCTGCCCGTCAGGAGATCCGCTTTTGCACAACCGCCGACAATGTTCGCATCGCCTACGCCCTGACGGGGAAAGGTTATCCGATCGTCAAGGCGGCCAACTGGATGTCGCATCTGCATTACGATCGGGAAAGTCCCGTCTGGCGGCACTGGGTCGAGGGGCTGTCGCAGCATAACCGTTTGATCCGCTATGACGAGCGCGGAAACGGCTTGTCCGATTGGACGGTCGACGATCTTTCCGCGGAAGCCATGCTCGCCGACCTCGAGGCGATCGTCGCCGCGTCCGGCGTCGACCGCTTCGCGCTGCTCGGCATCTCGCAGGGTTGCGCCATTTCGGTGATGTACGCTGTCCGGCATCCGGAGCGGGTCAGTCACCTGGTGCTCTATGGCGGCTACGTGCGTGGCTGGCGTGCACGAGGCGATCCTGCCGAGATAGCGAGGCGCAGCGCGATGGGCGTACTCATCCGCCGCGGATGGGGCCAGAACAATCCTGCCTTTCGCCAGATGTTCACCAGCCTCTTCATACCGGGTGCGACGCAGGAGCACATGAGCTGGTTCAACGAGCTGCAGCTCAAATCCGTGTCGGCCGAGAATGCGGCCCGGCTCCACAACGCCTTCGGCAAGATCGACGTCACGCGACTGCTCCCGCAGGTCAGCACGCCGACCCTGGTCCTGCACGCCAGGGATGATGCCGTCATTCCTTTCGAGCAAGGCTGGGAGTTTGCCGGCGGCATCCCCAATGCCCGCTTTGTCACGCTCGACAGCGGCAACCACATCCTGCTGGACAACGAGCCGGCCTTCTTCCGGTTCCTGAGCGAGGTGCACCAGTTTCTCGGCTCGCAGCCATGAGAAGGCGGCGAGTCGAAGGGGTCCGCGGCGCGGATGATATCCACCTCGTGCAAATACCACGCCCGCTGCCACGCTGAATCCCACGCCAGCGCCTGATCGTTGCTCCGACCGGCGAGTGGCCGGGCCTTTAAGACCTGGAAAGGAGCAACCGAATGGGTACACAGCAACAGGCGGTCGACAACGGCGTCGACGTCGAGGCACTGCTAGGCGCGCGCGAAGCGCTGACGGAAGCGCCGGAAGGCGCGAAGTTCACCTGGCGCGCATCCTGCGACTGGATCAAAGGCACGCACAGCGCGACGACGGTGAAAGGCTTCTTCGGCCTGGGCGAGGAGCAGAGCCACCGCACCGAGTTCCGCTTCGACAGCGATCACCCGGAACTGTTCGCGTCCGAAGACAAGGGCGCGACGCCCGTCGAGATCGTGCTCGCCGGCCTGGCCGGCTGCCTGACCGCCGGCATCGCCTCGGTCGCGCAGAATCGAAATATCCAGCTTCGCTCGGTGAAGGCGACACTGGAGGCCGGCATGGACCTGCAGGGCATCCTCGGCATCGACAGCGACGTGCGCAACGGCTTCGACGGCATCAAGGTGCATTACGAAATCGACGCGGACGCATCCAAAGAAGACATTGCGGCCCTGGTCGCCCAGTCACAGAAGCGTTCCGCCGTGTTCGACGTCATCACCAACCCTACCGACGTCACGGTCACCGTCGCGTGACAGGCAGGTTCGGACGCGCGCGGAAACCCGGCGCCGGTACGGTTGACGTGGTCGTCATCGGTGCCGGCCATTCCGGGCTTGCCGTCAGCCATTACCTGGCGGCGCGTTCGATCGACCACGTGGTGCTGGAGCGCGGCGAAGTTGCCAATTCATGGCGGCGGGAACGCTGGGATTCGCTTCGGCTGCTGACGCCGAACTGGCTTTCCACGTTGCCGGGCTACGGTTACAGCGGCGCGGACCCGGACGGCTACATGTCGATGGACGAGGTGATCGGGTTCATCTCCGGTTATGCGCGGTCCCTCGGGGCGCCGGTCAGGACCGGAACGACGGTCAAATCGGTCGCGGCGGCTGCCGGCGGTTACCGGGTTCAAACCGATCAGGGCACGTGGCACAGCCGCGCGGTGGTCATCGCCACCGGCGCGTGCAACCTGCCGGTGATTCCTGCCGTTGCCCAGGCCCTGCCGAAGGACATCGCGCAGCTCACGCCCGCGAACTATCGCAATCCGGGGCAGCTCGCGCCGGGCGGCGTGCTGGTCGTCGGCGCCTCGGCCACGGGCGTGCAGCTGGCCGCCGAGTTCCGGCGCGCCGGCCATCCGGTGACGATCGCCGTGGGCGAGCACGTGCGGATGCCGCGTGTTTACCGCGGTCGGGACATCCAGTGGTGCATGCAGGCCGCCGGCATTCTCGACCAGCGCTATGACGAGGTCGACGACCTCGGGCGCGCGAGGCGCGTGCCGTCGCCGCAACTCGTCGGCTCGAGGGGAAAGCAGTTCATGGACCTGAATGCGCTGTCCTCGGACGGCGTCCGGCTTGCCGGCAGGCTGGCGGGCATTCGCGAGCGCAAGGCACAGTTCTCGGGATCGCTAAGCAACGTGTGTGCGCTCGCCGATCTCAAGATGGGCCGGTTGCTCACGGCCATTGACGACCGGGTCGATACGTATGACCAGGAAGGCGGCCTCGGACCGCCCGAACGGTTCGAACCGACGCGGGTCCCGCAGCCGCCGCTCCTGAGCCTCGATCTCCGGGAGATCCGCACGGTAGTTTGGGCCACCGGCTATCGCCCTGACTGGTCCTGGCTCGAGGTCCCGGTGCTCGACCGCAAGGGATGGATCCGGCATGACGGCGGCGTTGCCGACGCGCCCGGCCTGTACGTGACCGGCCTGCCTTTCCTGCGCCGCCGCAAGTCGTCGTTCATACACGGCGCAGAGGACGACGCGCGGGACCTGTGCGACCACCTGTTCGGCTGGCTCGGGGCGCTCGCGCGCCGCCGCTCCGCGAGCATGGCGGTCGTACAGGGCAGGATTCAAATGTCGGGGTAGGTTTCGACCAAGTCCGAAAGGCGGGTTTCCAGGGGCGCCAGCCAGCGTTCGTAGCGGCGCCACTGGTCGAGGCCGCTTTGGTAGATGGGTTGCCGGACCTGCTCGGAGCTCGGGGTGCGGACCGAGCGCTCGGTACGGTGGAACCGGAGGCAGGACTCCTCGAACGGCAAACCGAGAAAATCGAGGATGCGGCTTACCTGTCCCTCGAGATCCGACACCACCTGTTCGTAATGCACGCGGAGGACACGGCCGGGTAACGCGCTGTCCCAGTGATCCATCAACTGCACGTAACCCTCGTAGTACCGCGCCATCTCGTCGAGGTCATAGGTGAATTCCTGGCCGTCCGCGAACAGTTGCTTGTAGTTGCTGAAGCAGCACGCCATCGGGTGGCGGCGCGCGTCGATGAATTTTGCATTCGGCAGCATCAGGTGGATCAGCCCGATATGCATGAAATTGTTCGGCATCTTGTCGATGAAGTGGGGGGCCTCGCCGCGCTGGAAGCGGGTATCCGCGATGTATGACTCACCGAATTTCATGAGCTGTTCCGGTCGCAGCTCCCGCAGCACCCGGGGATAGCGCGCCTCCTCCGCGATGAGCCGCCGCCCGTTCAGTCGATGCGCGAGCGCAATGACGTTCGGCAGTTCCATCGTGCCGTCGACCTGCGAGTGCGAGGCGAGGATCTGCTCGAGCAAGGTCGATCCGGAGCGTGGCAGGCCCACGATGAATACCGGGTCGGCAGCCGGCGCGCCGCAGCCCGCGTAGCGGCGGAACAGGTCCGGAGTGCAGGTATCGGCCTGCGCCTGCATCGCGGCTTCGGCGCGATCGGGATCGTAGCGCAGGTCCTGCCGGCGCAGCCGGTTGCCCTCTGCATAGCGCTCGAAGGAACGCTCGAACTCGGCGCGGTCTTCCCACGCTTTGCCGAGCGCGAAGCTCAGGTGGAAGCGGTCGGTGATCGCCGTCCGGCCGTCGTCCACGTGACGTTCCATCGCCGCGATCTCCTCGTCGGTAAAGCGGTAGGTCTTGAGGTTTGCAAGGCTCCAGAACGCGTCGCCGAAGTCGGCGCGGACGCGCCAGGCGCTGCGGTAGGATGCAATCGCCTCGTCGAGGCGGCCGACCGTCTTCAGCACGTGGCCGCGCGCGAGGTGCGGCTGTTCCATGTCGCGGTGCTTTTCAATGACCCGGTCGTAGACCGAGAGCGCCTCCTCGAAGCGGCCGACCGCCACGCATTCATTGGCGTAGCTCAACTCGAACGCGGGATTGCCGGGGAAGCGGTCGCGCAGCGTCTTTGCCTGCCCCAGCGCCTGCTCGAACTTCTGCCGCTTGTGCAGGACCTCGACGTAATCCCGGCGGCAAAGCCAGTTTTCGGGCGCGAATTCGACGCAGCTCTCCAGGAGGAACTCAGCGTCGTCGTAGATGAACAGCTTCATGCCGAGGCGGGCGAGCAGGCGCATCGCCTCGATATGGTGCGGGTGGCGGCCGAGGTAATCACGGCACAGCCGCTCGGCCTGGAACAGCTTCCCTTCCTGGATCAGGCTCGTGACGGTAACGAGCTCGGGCGGCAGTTCAGATAACCGCCGGTACTCGGCCTCCGCAACCGCCTGGGCCTCGCGACTGCCCCGGCGCCCTTCGAGCGCCGCCAGCTCGCGCCAGGCGGCGATCAATGCGCGGTTCAGCTCGACGGCACGGCGGTAGGCGCCGATGGCGCCGGCGGCATCGCCGAGCGATTTCCGCAGGTGGCCCTCCTCCTGGTAAGCACGCGCGTAGCGTGGCTCCAGCGCCTGCAGCCGCGCGACCGTGGCGAGCGCCTCATCCGTGCGGCCGAGGTATCGTTCCGCGACGCCTTTTATATAGAGGGCATCGGGATTCGAGGAATCGGCGGCGCGGGCGGCCGCCAGCGCCTCTTCCAGTCTGCCGGCTTCGAGGAGCCGCCGGGCGCCGATCAGCGGGTCAGCCGTGGCGGGGTCCGGTATCGTCAAAGGCCTTACCGGTCATTCAAAGTCCCACGACAAGCGGACGCC
>DATABW010000264.1:0-2554 GCA_036259375.1 Woeseiaceae bacterium | reverse complement strand
ATCGATGCCGATGCAATGACCGCCGACGAGCCCCGGCCGGAACGGCAGGAAATTCCACTTGGTGCCGGCCGCGAGCAGCACTTCCTCCGTGTCGATGCCGACGCGCTCGAAGATCATCGCGAGCTCGTTGACCAGCGCGATGTTCACGTCTCGCTGGGTGTTCTCGATCACCTTGGCGGCCTCGGCGACCTTGATGCTGGATGCCTTGTGCGTGCCGGCCGTGATGATCGTCCGGTAGACGGAATCGATGTACTCCGCGGCTTCCGGCGTGGAGCCGGACGTCACCTTGCGGATCGACGGGAGGCGGTGCTCCTTGTCGCCGGGGTTGATGCGTTCGGGGCTGTAGCCGACGTAGAAGTCCTCGTTCAGCTTGAGCCCCGAGTGCTCCTCCAGGAACGGCACGCAGAACTCCTCCGTCGCACCGGGATACACGGTCGACTCGTAGACGACGACGTCGCCGGGCTTCAGTACCCCGCCGATCGTGATGCTCGCCAGCCGCAGCGGCGTGAGCAGAGGGCGGTTGCCGTCGCCGATCGGGGTCGGCACCGTCACGACGTGAAAATTGCAATCGCCGAGGGCAGCGGGGTCGGAGGAGAAGGTAAGCCGTTCCGCGCGCTTCAGCTCTTCCGGGCTGCATTCCAGCGTGGCGTCGCGGCCGGCTTCGAGCTCGGCGATGCGCGCCTGTTTCACGTCGAATCCGACCGTGGGGTAGAGGCGCCCGAACTCGACGGCGAGCGGCAGGCCCACGTAGCCGAGGCCGATCACGCCTATCTTGAGCTTATCGATCTGGAAGGGTTCGACGGGCATACAGGGATCCGATGAGGGAAATCGAGCGCCTGTTTATCACAGTTCTCGTTGAAATTCGCGGGTCCCCGTCAAGCCGGAACGGGTTCGCGATCGCTGACGGTGGCGGACTCCAGCGGGCGCTTTCGCGCGAGCGTCCGCCAGAGGCAGGCGCCGGCGGACTCCTGCATGCGGTCCAGGAACGCCTCGTGCTCGGCCTCTTCCTCCGGCGTGGCCTGCAGGACCACCAGCGTCAGGTCGCGGCGCGGCGGCCGCTCGCCAGCGAGCGCGGCGCCGGCGGCCGCAGCCGTCGTTTCCGTCTCCAGCACCAGCGCCGTCTGGCCACCGGTCATGGCCAGGTAGACGTTCATCAGCAGCTCGGCGTCGATCAGCGCCCCGTGCACGTCGCGGCGCGAGGCGTCCACCGTGTAGCGCTTGCAGAGCGCGTCCAGGCTGTTGCGCTGCCCGGGGTGCAGGCCGCGCGCGAGGCCGAGCGTGTCGAGCACCTGCGCGTGCATGCCGATCTTCGGCTGCGGGTGCCGCATCAGCGCCAGCTCGTGCTCAATGAAGCCGATGTCGAATTCCGCGTTGTGGATGACGAGCTCGGCGCCGCGGATGAAGTCCAGCAGCTCCTCGGCGATGTCGGCGAATCTGGGATGATGCGCGAGCTCGGCGCGGCTCAGCCCGTGCACACGCTCGGCGCCGGCGTCGATATCGCGCTCCGGGTTGAGGAATCGGTGGAACTCACGGCCGGTGCGGCGGCGGTTGACGAGCTCGATGCAGCCGATCTCGATGATGCGATGCCCCTGCGCGGGCGAGAGGCCGGTGGTCTCGGTATCGAGGATGATTTGTCGCATTGTTCCCCTGTTTATTGATTTTGCGTCGGCCGATTCAGATCGCCGGCGATGCGGGTGCTGCAGGAGGCCGTGCCGCGGGCGATCCGGCCTCAATGGCCGATGGCCCATGGCACGGGTTCCTACGAGGCGGATTTTGCCAGCATCTCGTCTATCCCCAGGTTCGCGAGCGCGTCCGCCTCGTCGTTCCCCGCGTGGCCGGAGTGTCCCTTCACCCATTGCCACGTCACGTCGTGTTTTGCCGCGGCCGCGTCCAGTGCCTGCCACAGGTCCTGGTTCTTGACCGGCTTTTTCGCGGCCGTCTTCCACCCGCGCTGCTTCCAGCCCGGCAGCCACGAGCGGATACCGTCCATCAGGTACTTCGAATCCGTGTGCAGCACGACCGTCTGCCGGCCCCTGAGGGCGCGCAACGCTTCGATCGCGGCCGTCAGTTCCATGCGATTGTTGGTCGTCAGGCGCTCGCCCCCGTGCAGCGTCTTCCGGTATTCGCCCGCCACCAGCAGCGCCCCCCAGCCGCCCGGGCCGGGATTTCCCCTGCAGGCGCCGTCGGTGTAGATCTCAACTGTTCTTGTCAAAACGTACGTGTATGACCCGGGTGGTCGGTTTCACCAGTCCGCCGACGACCTTCGGGCGCGCCAGCCACGGCTTTCTTACCGGCGTCAGCGCCAGCAGCCGCTTCTGCGCGGTGAGCATATAGCAGGCGGCGAGCTCGGGCCACCAGCGCTGGCCCCGCCGCTCCCAGTCGGCGGAGTTCGGGCGTCTGTTGCCCGACACGGGCCAGCGGAAGAAATACCGCTGCTGCCGGTGGATGCGCATGTCGAGCAGTTGCAGCCAGTCCGTCAAGCGCCGCTCCGAGATGAGTCTTTCGACCGCCGGCGGCAGGCCGGCTCCCGGCACCAGCCGCCGCAAGCCCCAGG
>DATABW010000263.1:0-3200 GCA_036259375.1 Woeseiaceae bacterium | reverse complement strand
GCAACTTCCCTTCAGCGCGCGTCGCCCTGACACGGGCTCCTGCATCGCGGATTTTAACCTCTCGGCGCCTCCGCGTCTGAGTTCCTACGGCGCGGGTTCGGGTTCCGGCTCCCCCGTACCGAAGGTCGGGGGGTATTCCAGGCAGGGCGCGTTGGCGGAGCGCTGCGGGCGCGGCGAGGCTTCCGGGATGGTCATCTCGCGGCTGGAGTCCAGCGGGTCCAGGCCCTCAGGCGCTTCGACGGGCTTGCCGAGGCGGCTCTTCTCGTAAGGCTGCGGCTCCGTGCACTCCTGTGTAACGCCGCAGCCGGCGAAGAAAAGCGCGATCATCGTGATCACCGATACCTTGAATACCCTCATCCTCCGTGGATCCCCGCGCTTTTCATCGCTTCTCTCGTCTGTTCGTGGAATTGTTCTGCAAACGGCGTCAACGGCAGGCGAATGCCGCCTGAGATCAGCCCCATCTCTGCCAGCGCCCATTTGACCGGAATCGGGTTCGACTCCAGGAACAGGGCCGTGTTCAACGGCTGCAGGCGGCCATCGAGCTCCTTCGCCCGGTTCGTATCGCCCGCGAGCTGTGCGCGGCACATGTCGGCCATCAATCCCGCCGCCACGTTGCCGGTTACCGTCACCACGCCGTGCCCGCCCTGCTCGATGAACTCCCGCGTGGTGAAATCGTCGCCGCTGTAAAACCTGAATTCGGGCGGCACCCTGTCCTGGATCTGCCGCAGCCGATCCAGATCGCCGGTCGCCTCCTTGATGCCGAAGATCCGCGGATGCGCCGCCAGCCGCGCGACCGTTTCCGGCAGCATGTCGGCCACGGTGCGCCCCGGCACGTTGTACAGCATCACCGGCTTGTCGACCGCGTCCGCTACAGCCGTGAAGTGGCGGTAGAGACCTTCCTGCACCGGCTTGTTGTAATACGGTGTGACCAGCAGGTAGGCATCGATTGCGGTTCGGCCAACGGCCAGGGACAGGTCGATGGTCTGCTTGGTCGAATTCGATCCGGTCCCCGCGATCACCGGCAGGCGACCGGCGACGATTTCCACGGCGCGGGCGATCAGCTCCGCGTGTTCCCTCTTTTCGAGGGTGGGCGATTCGCCCGTGGTGCCGGCGATCACCAATCCGTCCGTTCCGGCAGCGACGTGGAATTCGACGAGTCGTTCAAGTGCCGCGTAGTCGACCCGGTTGTGCTCATCGAACGGCGTCACCAGAGCCACCAGGCTGCCTGTGAACACAAGTACTCCTCGCCTCAAATAAGGCGGCGATGTTACTGTTCGCATCCCGGGGTGGCAAGGCAGGTGCTCAGCCGTCGCCGACAGGCGGGCGGGTTGAATCGGCCGCCCTCCGCCCGCAGTTCGACTCAGCGGCGGAGTGGCCTGGCCGATATTCAGATCGATTATAGGTAAATGAAGCAACTTATTGTTCTGTCAGCGATCGGCAACGATCGTTCGGGCGTCGTCAACGACATCAGCAAGGTCATCCTCGACTGCGGCGGCAACATCGAGGAAAGCCGCATGAGCGCGCTCGGCAACGAGTTCGCCATGCTGCTGCTGATCTCGGGCAACTGGCACACGCTCACCCGCCTCGAGTCGGAGATAGACAAGCTGTCCAGGGAGCACGCCCTGACCGTCACCATGCGCAAGACGGGTGAACGCAGCGCCCGGACGGACTGCATGCCCTACGGCGTCGACGTGGTGGCGCTCGACCAGCCGGGCATCGTTTTCAATCTCGCCAGCTTCTTCTCCAGCCGCGGTATCGACATCGCCGAGCTCGCCACCCGCCGCTATGCAGCTGCTCACACGGGCGCGCCGATGTTTTCGGTGCAGCTCACGGTGAACATCCCGGCGAGCGAGCACCTGGCCCAGTTGCGGGACGATTTCATGGAATTGTGCGATCAGATGAACCTGGACGCGATCCTGGAGCCGGTGAAGTCATAGATGGTTCCGGTCGCCGTGAAACGGGTTCCTGCAGTCCAGGTTTCGACGTCGGAGTGGATTCATGAGCGGGCCTGAATTGAACAAGGTCGTGAAGGACTTCAAGGCGCCGGCTACCGGCGACAAGACGGTGCAGCTCAAGGAGCTGCGCGGCAAGAAGGTAGTGTTGTACTTCTACCCCAAAGACATGACGCCGGGCTGTACCAACGAAAGCCAGGACTTCCGCGACCTGCACGGGCAGTTCAAACGAGCCGGCGCGGTGGTGCTCGGCGTTTCGCGCGACAGCCTCGCTTCCCACGACAAGTTCCGGGCGAAGCACGACCTGCCGTTCGACCTGCTCTCGGACCCGGACGAGACCCTTTGCCGTCAATTCGACGTAATCCGGCCGAAATCGCTCTACGGCCGCAAGTTCATGGGCGTAGAGCGCAGCACGTTCCTGGTCGACGAGAACGGCAAGCTGCGGCGGGAATGGCGCAAGGTGAAAGTGAAAGGGCACGCCGCGGAAGTGCTGGAGGCCGCGCGCGGAATCTGACGCGCTCGCCGTATCATGGGAACGGAACCCCGGCGCCGGAGTCCGAGGATGCAGGCACCGCCAGGAGTACCAGCGTGACAGTCGCCCGCCCCCTTCAGAAGCGAGTCCTGCTGTTAGTGGCCGTCGCCTGCCTGGCGCTCGGCCCGGGTGCGCCCCGGGCCGACGAAGTCAACCTGCCGGACATCGGCAGCCCGGCCGATGCGGTCCTGTCGAAATCGGACGAGGCGCGGATCGGCCGCGCCATCATGCGCAACATCCGTGCAAGCGGCCAGCTCGTCGAAGACCCGCTGATCACAGAATACATCAACGACATCGGCCACCGGCTCTCTTCACGGGTGAACAAAGGCGATCACCAGTTCACCTTCTTCGTGGTGGACGACCCGAACATCAACGCATTCGCCCTGCCGGGCGGGTACATCGGCGTGCACAGCGGCCTGCTGCAGGCGACGCGCAACGAGGATGAGCTGGCGGGCGTGCTGGCGCATGAAATCGCGCACGTGACGCAGCGGCACATTGCGCGCGCGGTGCACGCGAACCAGCGGCAGAGCATCCTCTCCACGGCCATCATGCTGGGCGCGATCCTCGCGGGTGCCGCCGGTGCCGGCGGTGACGCCATGCAAGGGGCGATCGCCGTCGCCCAGGGCACGGCGGTGCAGCAACAGATCAACTTCACGCGCAGCAACGAGTACGAGGCGGACCGGGTCGGCATCAGCGCACTAGCGGATGCCGGTTTC
>DATABW010000262.1:0-11109 GCA_036259375.1 Woeseiaceae bacterium | reverse complement strand
CCCGCAGGCTGTTCATGATGGATTCACTGGCGGAGCAGGTGCCGGGTCCAGTCAACACGAAAACCCGCTGTAGATCGAGTGCGGGCAGCGGCTGCCCCGCCGGCTCCGGAAACTGCCCGCCCAGCGTGGTGTTGAAGAAAGGCATCGGCTCGAGGGGCTGGCGCGTAACAGGATCGGTGGTCGGATGCTTGTCGTTGAAACGGATTTCCTCGAACGTGCGGCCGGCAGTCGGCACATCGCCGGCGATCATGTACGCGAACTGGCTCGCAATCGCCAGGAAACCGCCGCCGTTGTAGCGAATGTCGACGACGAGTTCCTCGATATCCGCGTCGCCCAGTTGCTCGACGGCATAGATCAGGTGTGTTTCCGCGCTGGCGATGTGATCGTTGAACAGCAGGTAGCCGACCGTCCCCATCGTTGACGGCACGGTCTTCACGTTGTGTACGGGAACCGCGGTGACTTCCTCCGAGGTCATCGTGATCCGGCGGGTACCGGTTGCGCCTTCGTCGCGGATCGTGAAGGTGTGCGTCTCGCCGACATCGGCCGGGAACAGGCCGGCGTTCAGGACCGCGGGGTCTCCGTTCTCAACGTTCACACCGTCCACCGCGAGCACTTCGGCACCGCGAGCCAGGTCCACGCCCGGGTCCGTTGCCGGCGAGCCCGGCTCGACGAAGGCAACTACGGCTTTACGCGGCGGCATCGTGGAGATCAGTGACCACAGTGCGCCATAACCTGCGGATACGCCCGACTGGGACAACTGCTCCCATTCCTCGGTGGGTACGGTGAAATGAAACTTGTCCTTCGGCGCGCCGGACGCTGTCGTCTCCGTGGTCATCAATTCATCGAAGTACAGCAGCGGCGAGTTGAACAGGGACGGATCCTGGTCGACGATCTCGTCATACCAGAGATACGTTTCGTTGCTGTACGAGCGCAGGAAGTTGTTCTCGTCCAGCACGGCGCCCTGTATGTCGCTGGTGCCGGCCCGCGGGTTCTCGCACATACCCTCGAAGGAGGAGGAGGGCAGGAACTGCCCCGGAGTCCAGCCGCCACCGCCGCTGCCGCCACCGCGGCCGACGTCCCCGTCGCCGCCGCCACCGCCACCACAGGCGGCGAGGACCGCCAGCGCCGCGCCGCAGATGAGGCGCTGGATCCGGGCTCTCGCGTTTGTCGAATCAACCATGAACATCCCTGGGACCGATCATCCGCCGCAGCGGTTCCATAGTCTCAGATCGACGGCCGCACGTTGGTGTTCAATCGGAACAGGTTGCCCGGGTCGTATTTGTTCTTGAGCTCGACCAGTCGAGCGTGATTCTGCAGGTAGTTCTTGTCGATCTGCTGCTGGGACTGCACGAACGCATCGTTCACATAGAAGCCCCGGGTGTGCGGCTCCAGCGTCGCCCAGTAGCTCTTGAGCCATGCGATGTGGTCCTCGGGATCGATCTCCACCGGCCAGTCCAGGATTGCCAGCAGGTCGTGCTGTGCATAGCGATGCGGGAAGGCGGTCGCCTCGGCCGGTACGCGTGTGACGGCGCCGCCAACATGGGCGAAGGCCACGCCAAGCGCCCGTTCGGGATGAGGCTCGAAGCCGGCCAGTATGGCGTCGATCGCCTCCTGCGTCACACCGGTCGTAAAGCCGGACTTCATGTAAGCTCCCCGCGCCCGCGGGTCCGACACGTCGCTGGATTTCTGCAGCGCGACGTAGTCCATGACGCCGATGCCGTCGAAAACCGGCTTGCCGGCCTGGCGGATCGGGTCTATCCATTTGTTCGCCTGGTTCTTCGGCCCGGCATAGCAGACGCTCATCCAGGCGCCTTCTCCCTCCCCAGGGCGGCTGGAGAGACCGCCGTCGATGTACAGATCGTCCGGTGCATCGGCGACGTAATCCGCGAAGAACTTCATCACTTCGCGGGCTTCGCTCATGGGGAACGCGATGGCGCCGCCGATCACCTGCCGCTCCATCGGGTGCAGGTGGAACTCGAAATTCGTGACCACGCCGAAATTCCCGCCGCCGCCCCGGACGGCCCAGAACAGCTCCGGGTTCTCCTCCGCGCTCGCATGCCGCAGTTTGCCGTCGGCGCCTACGATGTCGACGGCGCGGACGTTGTCGATCGCGAGGCCGAACTTGCGGGCCAGGCGGCCGAAGCCGCCGCCGAGGGTCAGGCCGCCCACGCCCGTGTGCGAGACCGTGCCTGCCGTGGTCACGAGTCCGTACTCCATCGTCTCGTGGTCCATGTGGCCGAGCAGGCTGCCGCCGGAAACGTACGCGATGCGGCGCCGCGGATCGACGCGCACGCTGCGCAGCGGCGTCAGGTCGATCATCAGTCCCTTGTCGCAGGTGGATTTGCCGGAGAGGCTGTGACCGCCGCACTTCACCGCGAGCAGCAGGTTCTCGGCGCGGGCGAAGTCGACCGCGTTCGCCACATCGGCGGCGCCCGCGCACTGCGCGATGAGGGCGGGGTGTTTGTCGATCTCCGCATTCAGTACGCGGCGCGCGTCGTCGTACGCTTCGCTGCCGGGGAGCAAGAGCCTGCCGCGCAGGCTGTCGGCGAGTTCCTGGACCGCCGTCCGCTTCAGCGTGACCTCAACGCCGTCGCCGGTGACCGCGTTGACGTCGGCGTCGACGCGGGTGAGGGCGGCGAGGAGGCCGCGATGCGGAAATACGGATGCCGCGATTGCGGCGGCCAGTGTGGACTGGACAAAGCGGCGGCGATCCATGGAGACCTCCCGGCGTCGAATCCGGTGTTTGTCAGGGAGCGCCGAATGTACTGCAATCCCTGCCGCGTTGCCATTGCCTGCTTCTCGCAGGTGACGCGCCGTCCCGTCAGGCCGGCATCTGGCCGAAGCGGCCGGTACTGAAGTCGCGGATCGCCTGCTGGATCTCCTCCCGCGTGTTCATCACGAACGGACCGTGGCCGGCAATGGGCTCGATGATCGGCTCGCCACCCAGCACCAGCACGACAGCGTCGTTGTTGGCTTCGAGCGAGAACCTGGTGCCGCTGGTTTCCAGCAACGCGAACTGCGCATCGCGCAGGACATCGCTGTCGCTCACCTGCACGGTGCCGCGCAGGACGACGACCGCCGTCGTCCAGTTCTCGGGAACCTCCAGTTCGAAGCGCTTGCCGGGGTTGAGGCGGAGATCCCACACGTTCATCGGCGTATAAGTTCGAGCCGGTCCGCGGCTGCCGCCGTACTCGCCCGCGATGAGGCGCGCGGTCCCGGCGTCGCCTGCGAGATCGACGACGGGGATGTCGTTCTTCACGATGGCCTGGTATTTGGGCTCGGCCATCTTGTGCCTGGACGGCAGGTTGACCCAGAGCTGCACGACTTCGAACGTGCCGCCCCGGCTGGTGAAATCGCGGGAATGGAATTCCTCGTGCAGCAAGCCGCCGCCGGCCGTCATCCACTGCACGTCGCCGGGGCCGATCTTCCCGCCACCGCCGTGAGAATCGCGGTGTTCGACTTCGCCCTGGTAGACGATCGTTACCGTTTCGAATCCCCGGTGCGGATGCTGCCCCACGCCGCGCGGCCGCTCGGCCGGGGGAAACTCCCGCGGACCGGCGTAGTCGAGCAGGAGGAAAGGGCTCATCTCCTGCCCGTGCGTCTGGTAGGAAAAGAGGGATTGCACCGGAAACCCGTCGCCGACCCAGTGCCGGCCGGGTGCGCTCTGGACGCTCAGGACCTTTTTCATGCCGCCTTACCTCGCGCGTAAGGCACTTCTATCGGTGTCGGGAACGTGAATTTCAAGGCCCGGATCCCCGTGAGGCAGGCTCCTGCAGCTCAGGAGGGGGACATACAGGAGCCGGGTCTCCCTGGCGATCGGCCGTCGAGCTCCTAGCGTTGCCAATAAAACGGCCGCGTCTTCCGGTCGCCCGTGACGGTTTCGTTCAGCGTCGCCGCGTCGTAAAGCCGGCCGTTCAGCATGACCATCGACACACGGTCCGTTGCGAAGATGTCCTCGAGGACGTCCGCTTCGATCACGACGAGGTCCGCCAGCTTGCCGGCTTCCAGCGAACCGAGGTCGGCCGCGTAGCCGAGGGCCGTGGCCGGCACGATGGTCGCCGCCTGCAAGGCCTGCAGGGGGGACATGCCGCCCTGGGCGAAGCTCCAGATCTCCCAGTGGCTACCGAGCCCTTCGCGCTGGCCGTGCGCGCCGATGCTGACGAGAACGCCGTGGTCCGCCAGGAGCTTTGCGGTGGCGGCGCTGGCCGTATGGTAAAACTCGCTGTCCGGCGCCACGGTACGCCGCACCGAACGCGGACGCAGGATGTGCGGCGGCACAAAATTCGAGAGGATCGGGTGCTCCCAGACCCGGGTTTCCTGGTACCAGTAGGTTTCCGCGCTCAATCCGCCGTAGGTCACGACCAGCGTCGGCGTGTAGGCGACCTCCGTCTGCCCCCAGAACTGCAGCACGTCGTCGTAAAGCATCGACTGGGGCAGGTTGTGCTCGATCGTGCTGTTGCCGTCGGCGACCATCGAAAGGTCCATGTGGAAGAGCGAAGCGCCTTCCGTCACGACGAGCATGTTTTCCTCGCGCCCGGCGACCACTACCTGCTGCCGCTGCTCGCGGCGCGGCTGGTTATAGTTCTTGATACTCATCGCGCCCTGAGCCTTCAGGCGCCGGATGTGCTCGCGGGCGTCCTCCAGCGAGTCGATCTTCGCAAAGGACCTGGAGCGGGCGCCGTAGACGACGTCGCCGGTGGAGAAGATGCGCGGCGCCAGGATCTGGCCGGTGCGCTGCATTTCGGAAGCCGCGAACACCTCGACCGCATCGTTCGACGGGTCGTGCACCGTCGTGACGCCGAATGCAAGCGTCGCATAAGCCGACCAGTTCTGCTCCGGGATGATCTCGACCCCCTGCGGCCCGTGAGCGTGTGCGTCGATCAGGCCCGGAATGATCGTGCTGCCCCTGACGTCCACCACTTCGGCGGCGGCGGGAATATCCACGCTGCCGCGCGGACCGACGGCGGAGATGCGATTACCGTCCGTGACGATCACGCCATCCTCGATGACGCCCCCGTCGGGTGCCGACATCGTGACGATGCGGGCGCCGGTCAGTGCGACCATGCCGTCCGGCACGTCCGCCTCGAGGTGCACGGACACCGATACGCCTTCCTCCGGCGGCGTGTAGCCGCCTTCGCCGTCCTCGTCCTTCGGCGCGAACAGTTCGTCGGTCGTGGCGCTGTAGACGACAGGTCCGAGGCTCCAGTACAGCGTGTCGCCGTCCGCGCTCCAGTTCGGGTAGTTGCCGCCGTCGTCGCTGGCGCGGGTCATCGGCACGCTGCTCAGGTCCGTCCCGATCGCGAGCGGCAGCCCGCCCGGCGGCAGCGGCACGACGTACACATGGAAGTTCTCACGGAAGGCCAGGTGCCGGCTGTCCGGCGACACGTCGAAGCGCTCCAGGTATTCGCCGGTGGCGTGGGTGTGCGGGGCTTCGCCGTTCAGGTCGATGCTGACCAGTGACGTGACGTCGTCGACTTCACGGGTGACGTACAGCCGGTCATTGCGCGCACCGAAGTGCGGGTTCGCGCCGTCGTCGGTGATCTGGCGCGCGTCGCCCCCTCCGGCGGGAATCGAAAACACACCGGTTTCGATCGACCAGGCGGGAGACGTCAGGAAACCGCCATCGGTCACCTCGAACACGATGCGCTCGCCATCGGGCGAGAAACGCGGGGTGAGGTAATGGCCCGGCGTGCGCGTGAGCCGAGTGCTCTTGCCGCCGCGTGCAGGCACGCTGTGAACGTGGCCGAGCGTCGTATCGTCCCACGCGACGAACACGATTCGCCTTCCGTCACGGGACCAGGACGGGAAGAACTCGAAATGATCGCGAGTATCGCTCGTCAGCAGCCGGGGTTCGCCGCCGGACATCGGCTGGATGTACAGGCGCCCGGTGCTTTCGAACACGACCTGGGAGCCGTCGGGAGAGACCGCGGCGTTGCGCACCATCTTCGTGTCGAACTCGGCCGGTGCGACTTCGACCTCGGGACGGGATACTTCGTAGACCGTGCGCGTGTCGGCGACATGGAACGGGATATCCGTCACCTCGCGGGTGTCGATGTCGATGCGGCGGATCTTGCCGCCTGCCCAGAACACGATGCCCTGCGAGTCCGGCGTCCAGTCCATGTTGGGATACACGCCGTGCACGGCCCAGACCTCCTGAAGGTCCTGGTCGAGATCGTCATAGACGGCGAACTCCTCGCCGCTCACGAGATCCTTCAGGAACAGCGAGGGCGGCGCGCTCGCACCACGGGTGCGGCGCACGAATGCCAGGTACCTGCCGTCGGGCGACGGTGTCGGCCGTACCGAGCCGCCGGGACCGGTAACGAAGCTCTCGCTTTCGCCCGTCTGCAGGTCGAAGCGCCTGATCTCGAAAATCTGGTCGTTGGAATCCTGGGCATAGATGAAGGTGCTGCCCGGCGTGCTGTCGAAGCTGTAATAGATGTAGCGGCCATCGGGGGAGAACGCGGGCTCCCCGAGTTCCTTCTGGTGCTCCGGGCTCGGCCGCTCGACGACGGCAATGCCGTCGCCGCCATTGACGTGGTAGAGCCAGATTTCGCCGGTGCCCAGGGACCGCGCGGTGGTGAAGTGCTTGCGGGCGGCGAGGTAGTTGCCGTCCGGCGACCACCACGGATTGTTGAGCAGGCGGAAATCCTCGTGTGTCAGCTGTTTCTTGCCGCTGCCGTCCGCCTGCATGATCCAGATGTTGTTAGCGCCGCCGGCATCGCTCGTGTAGGCGATCTCCGAGCCGTCCGGCGAGAAACGAGGTTGCATCGACCAGGAGAGGCCACTGTCGATTGCGCGCGCTTCACCGCCCTCCATCGGCAGCAGGTAGATGTCGCCCAGCAGGTCGAAGGCGATCGTGCCGCCGTCCGGGCTCACATCGAGGCTCATCCACGTGCCGCGGGTGGTATCGATAGAGATGCTGCGGGAATCTCCGGGCGGATCGTTCACGTCCCACGTGCTTTCTTCCTCTCGTTCCTGGGCGGCAACAGCAAACGAGCCGAAAACAAGGACAGTGAGCGCAAGCAGCTTCTTCTTGTTGTTCATCGGTGACTCCGGAGTGCCGCGGACCGGCAATGTTAAACCAGGACAGCGGGCAAGATCGAATGCGGCAAGCGCAGAACGCGCCGGTACACCGACCGACGAGCTACGGACCAGTGGGCGTTCCTGGTAGGGAACCTCGAAGTGGAGCTTCCGGCCGCCTACGCCGGCCGATCATCCATTCAAGCCTGAGGACCGTCCGTCAGCGCCTGCCGCGTCAGGTCGACGACCAGGTCCACTTCTTCTTCGGTCATCAGAAACCATGGCGTGTAGCGCAAGGAATTCGTGCCGCCGTGGATGACCCCGAGGCCGTGCTTGCGCAGGTATTCTTCCGTGCTGTTCGCCCCGAAGCACTTGTAGCGGGCGTTGAGCTCGCAACTGAGCAGGAGGCCCGTCCCCTGCACGCGCGTGACGGCATCGCCCAGTTCCGCGGCGAGCTTGCCCAACCGCTCGACCAGTTGCCGGCCGCGCAAGCGGATATTGTCGCGTACCGCTGGCGTAATGTTCTTCAGCACCGAAACCGCAACGTCCATCGCACGCGGGTTGCTGGTCATCGTGTTCCCGTAGACGCCCTGGCGATAGATGGTGGCGGCGCGCCCCTGCAATGCCAGGACGGAGAGGGGGTACTGGCCTGCGTTTAACGCTTTGGAAAAGGTTTCCATGTCGGGTGCCGGCAGATCGCGGAAGCCGGGATAGTCGACGATCGACAGCACGCCATGCGCCCGCAGGCCGGCCTGGATCGAATCGACCAGCAATAACGCGCCATGTGCCTCCGTCAGTTCACGCGCACGGCAATAGAATTCGGGTGTCACGGCTTCGCCGGGGTTGCCTTCGCCCATCACCGGCTCCATGAAGAACGCCTCGATGAAGATATTCTGCTCGTCCGCCCTGGCGAACGCGGCCTCCAGATCCTCCACGTCGTTTTGCTGCACGGTCAGCAGGTAATCCATCTCGCGGTAGGAGGCCAGGTACTTGCGATAGCTCTTCTGCGTCGAGTGCGAAAACCGCGCCGGCCGATCGGTGCGTCCGTGAAAGCTGCCTTTCATCGTGAGCCCCCGGATTTCGCGCCCCGCATACCGACCGCCCGGATCGGTCATCTCCTTCGTCGCAATGTCGGCGATGCGCGAAGCGACCGATACCGCCTCGGAACCGCTGTTCAGGCACATGAAGTGAGTAAAGGGCGAGCCGCCGCGGGTATGCCCCAGTTCCGCGTGGAGTTGCTCGATGAAGCGCATCTGGCTCACGTTCGGAGTCATCACGTTCGCCATCACGTGCGGGCGGTTCATGCTGTCGAGCACCGCTTCCGGCGCATGGCCCAGCCCGAGCATGCCGTAGCCGCCACAGTCGTAAACGATCGCGCCCTTCAGCGTCACGATCCACGGCCCCTGGGCCGCAAGGGTGACGTAGGGATTGACGGCATCCGCCGCGTAGAAGTTGACGAAGCCGGACTGCACCTTCCGCGCCTGTTCGGTTTCGTCCAGCGCGAGCAGCTCGGGATCCGACTGCTGCAAAGCCCGGTGCTCGTCCCAGCCCCGCTCGATCGCGCTCGCCAGCTGTGCGTCCGACTGCAGGAACCGGAGGATCACGTCGTCCGTCAAGCCGATTGTGCGTGCCTCTCCGCCGAACCTCCGCATTTCGTGCAGACGAGCGAGGTGAGAATCGGCATCGATGAGGTTGACGGGCTGTACCATGGAGCGCTTCCCCTGAACATGCTGGATCGCACATTCTATCGGTTCCGGCACAGGTATGACGAACCGGGCGCACGATCTGGAATGCGCCGCCGCCCGCTTTGGCGGTAATCCCGCCTCGCGGCCCGCGACACTCGTTACAATTGCCGCCCCATGCTCAAGTTCACCGACCTGTCGCTACGCCGCGGACCCAGGCTGCTGCTGGAAAATGTCAACCTGCAGATCCACCCGGGCCAGAAGGCCGGCGTCACCGGCGCCAATGGCAGCGGCAAATCGAGCCTGTTTTCCCTCATTCTCGGCGAGCTCGCCGCGGACGCAGGCGAGGTCGCATTCCCTGGCGACTGGGTGGTGGCACACGTAGCCCAGGAGACGCCGGCGGACTGCCGCGCGGCCATCGAATACGTACTGGACGGCGACGCGGAACTGCGGACGGTGGAGCAGCAGATCGCCGCCGCCGAAGCCGGCGGCGATGGCGAGCGGCTCGGGCACCTGCATGCCCGGTTCGAAGCGATCGGCGGTTACTCGGCGCGCAGCCGCGCAGGACGCCTGCTGCACGGCCTCGGGTTCAGCACGGTGGACGAGTCCCGCGCGGTCGACCAGTTCTCCGGCGGCTGGCGCATGCGCCTCAACCTCGCGCGGGCGCTCATGTGCCGCTCGTCGATGCTGCTGCTCGACGAACCCACCAACCACCTCGACCTCGATACGGTCATCTGGCTCGAGGGCTGGTTGAGAGCGTATCCGGGCACGCTGCTGCTGATATCGCACGACCGCGATTTCCTGGATGCCGTCGTCGACCGCGTCGTGCATCTCGAAAACCAGGCGGCGACGTTATACACCGGCAACTACTCGGCGTTCGAGCGCATTCGCGCAGAACGCCTGGCACACCAGCAGGCGCAATTCGAGAAGCAGCAGCGCGAAGTCGCCCACATGCAGGCGTTCATCGATCGCTTCCGCGCCAAGGCTTCGAAAGCGCGGCAGGCCCAGAGCCGCATCAAGGCGCTGGAACGCATGCAGCTGATCCTGCCGGCTCACGTGGATTCCCCGTTCCACTTTACGCTGCGGCAGCCCGTGAAGACGCCGAACCCGCTGCTGCGGCTGGACGAGGTCGCCGCCGGCTATGGCGATGACACCGTGCTGGCCGGCGTGCGGCTGACACTCTCGCCCGGTGACCGCATCGGGCTGCTCGGGCCGAACGGAGCCGGCAAATCCACGCTTATCAAGCTCATGGCAGGACTGCTGCCGGCGAAAGAAGGCGAGTACGCCGCCGCCAACGATCTCGGGATCGGCTATTTTGCGCAGCACCAGGTGGACCAGCTCGATCCCCGGCGTTCACCGCTCGAGCACCTTGCCGCCCTGGATCCCGGCGCCAAGGAGCTCGAATTGCGCACCTGGCTCGGCGGGTTCGGCTTTTCCGGTAACACCGTATTCATGCCCACCGCGCCGTTTTCCGGGGGAGAGAAGTCGCGCCTGGCGCTGGCGCTGCTCGTCTATCGCCGGCCGAACCTGCTGCTGCTCGACGAACCGACCAACCATCTCGACATCGAAATGCGGCAGGCACTGGCGAACGCATTGCAGACGTTTGCCGGTGCGATGGTGATCGTATCGCATGACAGGCATTTGTTGCGGGTCACGACGGACCGGCTGCTGCTCGTGCACGCCGGCCGCGTCGCGGAGTTCGACGGCAGCCTCGATGACTATCCCGCATGGCTCGCGGATATGCAGCGCGCGGAGCAATCACCGCGGCCGCGCGGCGGCGCCGAGCGCGGTATCGACGCGAGAGCGCGCCGGCAGCGCGAAGCCGAGCAGCGGCGCGCGTTACGGCCGCTCACCCGGCGCATCGAGAAAGCCGAAAAAGCGCTGGCGCGGCTGCAGGCGGAACGCTCGGAGCTGGAAGAGCGGCTGGCGGATACGACGTTGTACGAGGCCGCCAAGCAGGACGAGTTGCGGGCCGTCCTCGACCGGCAGGCCGACAACCAGTGGGCGCTCGCAAAGGAGGAGGCCGGATGGCTCGAGGCCTGCGAGGAACTGGAGCGGATGGAGCTCGCGCTGGAACGGGGTGAGGGTCGGACCTCGACGCCGCCGAAAGCTGGAATGGGATTCAATTCTTCAAGCTAATCTCAAGCCGTTATTCGTCCAGGGGCCGGATCGCCTTTTAGAGTGCTGATGGAGGTTCAGTGCATGCCCGCCCGACAGGCAGAGCCGATACCGCCCACGAAAAAACGCCTGCGACGCCTATTGCGGAGGACTACACTACGGCACACGGCGAAAGCTTCCGGGGCGCGTCCCGCGTGAGTGGCGCGTTATCGATCACAAAGGAGTTCCCGTGACGGTTTCCGTATTCGACCAGACCATTTCAGCCCTTTCCCGCATGCTGCTCAATCTC
>DATABW010000261.1:0-11687 GCA_036259375.1 Woeseiaceae bacterium | reverse complement strand
TGAGGCCCTTGGCGGCGCCGCCGTAGACCACGGCAACGCCTTTTCGGCAAGTGTGCGGCCGAGCTTTTCCGCGGCAGCGGCGTAGATGTCACGAAAGCCGGTATTCGAGCCGCAATACACGCACAGCGCTTTCACGCGATCACCCGCCGTGGACGATCTCGTGCAGGCCCGGGCGGTGCGTTCGCAGTTCCTCGTCCGTCAGGGAATCCAGCTCGTGCGGAAAGACGAGCCACTCGGCGGTTTCCCGGATGTAGTAATCGGGCACGAGATCCGTCTCGTTCCGCGAGGGTTTGTACCACGGCACGGCAATCCGCATGTCCACGGGGGTGTTCCCGCGGGCACGCCGTTTCAGTTCCCCGATCACGGCGGCGATCGTGTTGCCGGTGTCGAACACGTCGTCGACGATCAGCAGCCGGTCGTCGAAGCACACCTTGTTGATGATGTAATCGAGCCCATGCACGGCGACGGCGCCGCGCTGTTCGATGCCGGTGTAGGACGAGGTCCTTATCGCGATGTGATCGGAATCGACACCGCAATACGAGAGGATCTCCTGCACGGCCATGCCGACCGGGGTCCCGCCGCGCCAGATGGCGATGATCAGGGTCGGCTCGAAGCCGCTTTCGAGAATGCGAATGCCGAGACGGAAGGAGTCTTCGAGTAGCTCCCTTGCGCTTAAGATTCTTTTATCCATGGTCCCGCCGGGCCTGCTGCCGGCGCCGTGGTTATAATGGCCGCACATACTACCGCACAATCCCGCATTCCCGAGGGGGGAAATGGACAAGACCTTCGTCGCGGCAGACGACCTGCTGCTCGATTCCTTCAGGCTGGCCGTCACCGTCCGCGACTCCGGCTTCCGGCCGGATTTCCTGGTCGGGCTGTGGCGCGGCGGCAGCGCGGTCGGAATCGCCGTGCAGGAAGGTCTCGAGAACCTCGGCATCGAGACCGATCACATCGCGGTTCGCACGTCCTACACCGGCCAGCCGGGATACAAGGAGATGGTGGACAAGGCGGATTCGATCCGGGTGCACGGACTCGACTACCTGGTCGACAAGGTCTGCCAGGAACATTCGCTGTTGATCGTCGACGACGTCTACAGCACCGGCTCGAGCGCCAAGGCGGTCATCGACCGGCTGGCGAAGAAAACGCGCCGCAACCTGCCGCACGACATCCGTATCGCCACTGTGTGGTACCGGCCGACGGAGCGTACCGTGCGCGTCCCCGATTTTTTCATTCACGAAACGACTGAGTGGCTGATCCTGCCGTACGAGCTGCACGGCCTCAGGATAGACGAACTGCGCCAACGCAAACCGGAGCTGGCGCCGGTAGTGGATCGGCTGGAAGCGCTGATGGAAAAGCGCAAGGCCGAAGCCGCGAATTGAAGAAGGTGCAGCGTCTTGCCGCACAGAATGCAGGCGCGGCGACTTCTCACATCGAAATTTCGACCCGGAGACCGAACGCCAACGCGTTCGCGAGCGCCGGATCAGCGCCGGGGTCTGTCACGTACTGGATGTCGGGTTGGAGGGTGATCCACTCGTTGATCTCGGCTCGCCAGGTCAGCTCGACGGCCGCTTCGAAATGGTCGCGCAGCAGTCCGGCGGCAGTTGCGGCGTGTTGCGCCGCCGGGCTCACGTCGGCGCGCGAAAACGCGAGCCCGACCTGGTCCCGGGGCCGGCCGGGGATGATCCCGGCAAACCGTAAGCCGATTCCAAGGAAACGGTCGAATTCGTTGATCCGACCTTCGGCGGCTCCGTAACGAACGAAAGCAGACGAACTCCACTCCGTGCCGGGATCATTGAGCCCGATTTCGATCGCGCCGTACGTTCCCTTGTTGTCACGGCGCTCAGGCAGCGGCGACGCGCCGGTCGCGAGCAAATCCGCGAAACCCGCCGTGTAGCGCCAATGACCAACCGAGGCTTTCTCGATTCGTCCACGGGACCACTGTGCCTCCGCGATACCGAGCGCGCCTTCTTCGCTGCTCAGGTGAACGCCGGAGCGACCGGGGTCATCGCGGTCTCCGGGAACCCCGTCGAGCACGGCAGCCAGCACTCGCCAGTTCGGGCCCGCATTCCACGCGACGCGCAGGCCGAGTGAAGTGTTCGGAAAAATCGACGGGCCGTTTGTGCCCGTCTGGGCAAGCTCGTGGCCGACGCCGTGCGTACTGTGAATGAACAGTGAGCGGCCGTCGCTGGTATCGAATTCCGAATTCAAATCGTACAGCCCGAAGCGAAAAGCGAGCGACTTCTCGACATCGCTCCCCCATTCCACCCACGCCTCGTGAACGCGCGTGCCGGAAGGCGCGTCGATATTGGATACGCCCATCGCGTCGCCGACGTAGCGGTCGCTGAACGTCGCGCCGTTGTTGTACAGCAGGTGCGCATAGACCTGCAGCCCGCCCACGTCCCAGAGCCGGAATCCGTCCACGTCCAGCACGATGTCCAGATTGTCGAGGTACGCGTACCCCTTCCGTAGGCCGCCGCGGGTGTTGCGCCACAAGTCGGCCGTGTAGGCAGCTTCCAGTGAATACGCGGACTCCGTGCCGCCCTTGCCGCCCGTCTTCAATGCGTCGGCAGCCGATGACAGGGCCGGAGCGTACGAAAGCAGGCAGGCGACGAATGCCGGAACGCCGCGTCGCAAGGTGGCGAACGCTACCGGGAGGCGCGGCAGATCCGACGAGCTCATGCGTCAACCGTTCCGGTTCGCTGCCGCGGCAGCGCCGGCCATTGCACGAGCGGCCGTCCTGGCCCGCATCTCCCGGCGGGAGAACCACATCCACACACCGGTGACGGCCAGCACCGCGAGGCCCAGGCCCGCGACCAGGCCTACGGCGCTACCGGCACCGCCTCCATAGTGGCCGGAGTGCAGCGGCAGCAGCCAGCGAATGACGCGATCGCCGGCAGGCAGCGTCGCAGGATCCACACGAGCCAGCACCTTGCCGTCGTGGCGCCGCACGTAGACCTGCCGGGTCGCGCGCGGAATCCCTTCGGTCTCCGGACGAAACAGCACCCGCACCAATCCGGCACTCAACCTCACGTCCCGCACACGGGAGTCCGGAAACCCGGCGCGCGCGGCATCGACCAGCGGCTGCACCTCGCGGCTGTCCAGCTCCGGCCCCCCGGGCGCCTCGAGCTTCGGCGGCTCGGCGAACGGCATCACGGGCCGCAATGCCGCCGCCAGCCAGCCCGAGTAGCTCAGGGCAACGCCGGTCGCGGCGACAAACAGGACGGCGGCGCTGGTGACGATACCCGGGACGCGGTGCAGGTCCAGCACGAAGCGCAAACGTCCCAGCCGGCGCACGATCCGGAAGGCGTGCCGGAAGGTACCCGGCCGGGGCCACCACAACCAGATGCCTGTGGCCGCCATGCCGACGACGACGAGTCCCAACCCGCCGACCACGTACTTGCCGACCGGCGGGATCCAGAGATGGCTGTGCAACCAGAATGCCGCCTCTACCGGAAACCGCTCCAGTCCGCCGTGCGCGGTAATCGCGGCTGTGTGGGGGTCCACCGCAACCAGCCGATGACCGCCGCAGCCCGGGCACTGCAGGGTGACGAGCACGGCGTCGCCGGGCCGGGCAGGGTAATCGATACGCTCGACCGCCGCACCCGGTTCGGCGCGGCGAGCGGCGTCGATCCACCGGTCGATCGGGAGCAGCGGTCCCGCTGACGGGACCGTCAGAACGCCCGCATGGAGCAGCCGGTTGAGTTCGGCGCGGTAAAGGTTGGCGGTGCCCGTCACCGCTTGCAGCAGGACCCAGGCCGCAATGGCGAGGCCAAACCACTTGTGAAGCCGGAACACGAGTGACTGCTTTACGGCCACGGCCGGTCCCCTGCACGGCAACGCGTGCGGTCAGCGGCCGCGTTCATCGGCAGCCGCCCGCCGGGCCGGCATCGAAGCCGTATTCGGCATACTCTGCACCCTCGAATGGCGTCGGGGCCACCCACATGCGGCGCGCGGTGACGTCCATGATCAGCGAGTAGAGACTGGCGGAAACCATGCCTCCCGGCCGCGGTGCCGGGGAGCGGCAGATGCTGTCGGGCGCGCCGTACCGGTCGGCCAGCGCTGCCTTGAAGGTATCGACGGTAATCTGGCCGCTTGCACGTTTGAGTGCAGCTCTGAGCCTTCGCTCACGGTAGATGGTCTCCGGGCAGCGAGCGATATTGGCATCCGCGACTCTCAAGCGCGCGACCGGACACTTGAAATGGTTCGCGTGTGACAGCACCCCCTCGTCGGGTTCGAGCCAGAAACACTCGTCCGGCGTCGTTTCGATATCGAACGCCTCCCCCGCGGCGTCGCTGACCGTCACGTTGTGCGAGAACGCGCGCGGGGAGTTCATGAGCTCGTAGAGCGCCCTGGCGAGCGTAGGGGACGCCAGCATGCGGCGCCGGATGAACGGGTTCGGCACGCCGAAGCGCCCGTAGTCGTGGCCGGAATGCAGCCCGTTGGCGGTCAGCCCGAGACCCAGCCGGTTCATGCCGTGCCGCGCGAGCTGCCCGGCTTCCACGCAGGTGAGAATGTCCGGCCGCTCGTCCTCGTGCTCGATGTGCAACACCAGCGAAGCCGCCGCGCAGTCCGGCTGCCAGTCCCAGTTCTGCGCATGCAGGAGGTGACCGTCGGCGGTGATCTCGGGCATGGCCACGCCGGAGGTGCACTCGTCGGGAGCGAACTCCGGGCCGTTCCGGGCGGCAGCGCCGTCGCGTGCGCCTTTCCAGTAAACCAGTTCCGTGCGGGCGTTCAGGATGACGATGGCCGACACGCTTTGGCGCGCACCCTCCGCGATCCCCTCGATTTCGGTCATGAGCTCAGCGTCATAGTCACGCATGAGCACGCCGAACTCCTCGCCCAGCGTTGAAGCTTCCGCCCAGGAGAGATCCTTGCGCGCGAACTCGTTCCGGTAGACATCGAGCACCAGCGCAATTTGGTCCGCGGCGGCGCGCCCGTACTGCTGGCCCCGCTCGAAAGCGCCGCCGGCGATCCGGATCAGCGGTAAGGCTTCCATGGCTCGTGCTCCTTTTCGTGAGTTCGCATTACGTCATCGGCCGACCTGCCGACCAGCTCGCGGTAGAGCCCCGGGTCGGTATCGCCTTCGGTGTTGATCGCCAGCACGCGGCTGCCGGCATCGAGCCCGATGGCATCGCGGAGAACCGGATCGGCGGCCGCGGCTTCCAGCCCCGCCACTCCCGCGGCACCGGACTCGCCGCTCACCACCGGCTCGCCCCACGCGCCGGACGCCAGCGCACGCATTACGGGCCTGATTCGTTCATCGGGAATCGCAATGAAGTGCCGGGCGCCGGGCGCGAGTATGTCCCAGGCCAGTGCCGACACTTCGCCGCAGGACAGGCCCGCCATCAGGGTGTCCAGGGATCCGTGCACCACCTCCGGCCGGCCCGCGCGTGCGCTCGCGAGCAGGCAGGCGGCCCGCTCGGGTTCCACCACCACGACCTCGGGTCGCGCCGGACCCAGTACGTCCCACAGATAACCGGTGACAGCCGCGGCCAGCCCGCCGACGCCGCCCTGCAGCACGACGTGCGTCAGCCGCTCGCCGGGAGGAAGCTGCGCGAGCACCTCGTCGACCAGCACGGTGTAGCCTTGCATGACGAGACGCGGAATCTCGTCATAACCCGGGTACGATGTGTCGGAGACCACGACCCACCCGTTCTCCGCTGCCGCGGCCGCCGCTGCACGCACCGAATCGTCGTAGGTACCGGCGACCCGCACCGTCTCCGCGCCGTATTGCCGTATGGCCTCCTCGCGATACGCGTTGACGCGCTCGTGCAGGTAGATGACGGCGCGCGCGGCGACACGGCGTGCGCCCCACGCCACCGAACGCCCGTGATTGCCGTCCGTGGCGCAACAGACGGTGAGCGGCCCGCGCGCGGCGGCGGAGATTTCGGAGACCGCATAGGCACCGCCGAGTGCCTTGAAACTCTTGAGGTCCCAACGCGCGCCTTCGTCTTTCAGGTAGCAGGCGCCTAGGCCGAGGCCCTGCGCGAGTGCCGGCAAGCGCACCAGCGGCGTAGCCGAGTATCCCGGCCAATCGGCCATGACCGTACGCGCGCGCTCCATCGACTCACGACTGATGATCGAGCGCAGCGGTTCCGGGTAAGGCACGGACGGCGGCACCGCCAGGTGATTGTGCGCGGTAATTACGCGGTCCATTGTCTGAACTCTCCCAGGCAATAACCCTGCTCGCCGGCCAGCACCAGCCGCGGCGCGGCGGCAAGCAGCTCACGGGTGTAGGGGTGGGCCGGACTGCCGAACACCTGGTCGCGCGTACCCTCCTCCACGATGCGGCCGCGATACATCACCACGACGCGTTCGGCAATCTGTTCCACCACGCCCAGGTCGTGAGAGATGAACAGGCAGGTGAAGCGGCGTGCTTTCTGCACGCGCTCCAGCAGCGCCAGGATCTCTGCCTGGACGATGATGTCCAGCGCGGACACGGGCTCGTCGGCCACGACGAATTCCGGCTCCGCTACCAATGCCCGTGCGATGTTCACCCGCTGGCGCTGCCCGCCCGACAGTTCGTGCGGATAGCGATCCAGGTACTCGGCGCCCAGGCCGACTTCGGCCAGCAGCGCCTCCGAGCGCCGCCGCTTTTCGCGCCGCGACACGCCTTTCACAGTGCGCAACCCTTCCGCGACGATCGAGCGTATCCGCATGCGCGGATCCAGGGAGCCCCAGGGATCCTGGAACACGATCTGCAAGCTGCTCCGGTACTGCCGCAACTCGTCCCCCGCAAGCCCCGCGACGTCCCTGCCCTTGTAGAGCACCGAACCCGAACGTGGCCCGGCCAGGTTCAGCAGCGCGCGCGCGAGTGTCGTCTTGCCCGACCCGGATTCGCCGACGACTGCCAGCGTCTCTCCCTGGCGAATCGTCAGGTCGACGCGATCGACAGCCCGCACGCCGGACGGCCGTTGCCAGGGCCAGGTGCGCCGCCCGGCAAACTCCACCGTGAGGTCCCTCACCTCGAACAGGGGCGGGCCGGGGACAGGCTGCGGTTTCAGCTCGCGGCGCGGCAGCGCGCCCATGAGCGCGCGCGTGTACTGGTGTTGGGGACGGAGGAGAACGTCCCGGACGGTGCCGGACTCGAGCAGTCGGCCGCCGTGGAGAACCGCAGCCCGGTCGGCGTAGCGCGCGACGACGCCGAGATCGTGCGTAATCAGCAGCACGGCGGTTCCCAGGTCGCGGGCCACCTCCAGCATGATGTCGAAAACCTGTTTCTGGACCAGCACGTCGAGCGCCGTCGTGGGTTCATCCGCGATCAGGAGCGAAGGTTCCAGCAGGAAAACCGAGGCGATGAGCAGGCGCTGGCGCAGTCCGCCGGAAAACTCGTGCGGGTACCGGTCGAGTGCGGCTGCTGCGTTGGGGACGTCCATGCGCTGGAGCATCTCGATGGCCCGCTGGCGGCATTCCTCCCGCGGCAGGCCGTGGTGATGCCGAAGACCCTCGACCATCTGGAATCCCACCTTCAGTGCGGGATTGAGCGAGGTCATCGGCTCCTGGAATACCATGCCGATACGCCGGCCCCGAATGCGCCGCATTCGCTCCGCCGGCGCCAGCCGCAAGTCCACACCATCGAAGAGAATCCGGCCGTGACAGATGCGGCCGCCGGGCGGCAGCAGGTCCAGCACGGCGCGTGACAGCATGGTCTTGCCGCTGCCCGACTCCCCCACCACCGCCAGCACTTCGCCGGCGTGGATCGACAGCGATACGCGATCGACCACGAGCCCGTCCGGATCGGATCCGAAGGCGACCGACAGCTCGTCGAACCGCAGCAGCAGATGCGCCGCCTCGCTTGTTCCCGGGCTGCTCACAACGCGGCCATCCTCGGATCGAGGCGGTCCCGCAGCCCATCCCCGAACAGGTTGATGCCGAGCAGCGTGAGCGAAATGGCGACGCCCGGGAAGATCACCAGCCAGGGCGCAATGGAGAAGTAGGAACGCGCGTCCGCCAGCATGCCTCCCCAGCTCGGGTACGGCGGCGGCACGCCCAGCCCGAGAAAGCTGAGGGCGCTCTCGGCCAGTATCGCCAGCGCAAAAAAAGCGGTCGCCAGCACCGTCAGCGGGCCGGCGCAGTTGGGCAGGACGTGTCTCAGCAGGACGTGCAGATGCGAGTGGCCGATCACGCGCGAGGCTTCGACGTATTCTTTCTCGCGAATCGACAGCACCGCCCCGCGGACGACGCGGATAACGTTCGGGGTGTACGCCAGGCCGAGCGCGAGCACGACTGCCCATTGCCCCTGCCCGAGCACGCTCATGATGGCAAGCGCAAGCAGGAGTCCCGGCAACGCCATGAACGCGTCCGTGACGGCCATGAGCGCGCGGTCCAGCCAGCCGCCGAAGTAGCCCGCCAGCGTGCCGATCAGCGAGCCGGCGGTCACCGCAAACCCGACCGTCAGCAGGCTGACCGCGAGGCTGACCCACGACGCCGCGAGCAGCCGGCTGAAGACGTCCCGGCCGAACTGGTCCGTCCCGAGCCAGTGCGCCGGGGACGGCGGCTCCAGCCGTGCCGCAAAGTCGAGCTCCAGCGGATCGTAGGGGGTGTGCACCAGGCCGGTGAGGGCCAGCAGGGTGGCGAGCGCGATCAACGCAATCCCGACGACCGCGTTCAGGCGCCGGAAGTGGCGTGACCGGAAAGCTCTCACAGCCGCACCCTCGGATCGAGCAGCGGGTAAACGAGATCGACCAGCAGGTTGACCAGCAGGTAGATTGCCGAGACGAGGATCAGCACGCCCTGGACGACGGCGTAGTCGCGGGCGTAGATCGCATCGACGAGAAAGCGCCCGAGCCCCGGCAGCGAAAACACGGTTTCCACGACGGCGGCGCCGCCCAGCAGCGAACCCAGGATGAGGCCGATCAGCGTCACCGTCGGCGCGATGGCGTTTTTGAGCACGTGCCGGAACAGCACCGTCCGCTCGCCGAGGCCTTTTGCCCTTGCGTGCGTGACGTACTCCTGCCGCAAGACTTCGATGGTGCTCGCGCGCATCATGCGGGTGATGGTCGCCACCTCGATGAACACGAGGGACAGCACGGGCATGGCAAGGTACTTCGCCGCCGCCAGCGCATTCTCCCCGGTCGATACGTAGCCGAGCGTCGGCAGCCACTGGAGCGTCACGCCGAACAGCAGGATGAGCAGCATGCCCATCCAGAAGCTGGGCACCGACAGGAAGAGGTTTGCCGCCAGCACTACCGCGAAGTCTCCGGGCCGGTTCTGCCGCCACGCGGCATAGAGCCCCGCCGGCACGGCCAGCGCGATCGCCAGCATCACCGCGATCAGCACGACCTTTGCCGTCACCGCGAAGCGCGAGAGCATCGCCGTCAGCACGTCCTCACCGGTCATCCGCGAGGTGCCGAAGTCACCGTGCAGGACGTCGCCGAACCAGATGAGAAACTGCACCGCATAAGGCTCGTCCAGCCCCATTTCCTTTCGCGCCTGCTGGAGCATGTCCGGGTCGGCCATGTCGCCGACCATCATCATCGCGGGATCCCCGGGAATGGCTCTCATCAGCGCGAAGATCACCAGAGCCAGGATCAGCAGCGTGGGAATCGAGAGGAGCAGTTTCTTCAGGACGTAACGAACCATGTTCTGCGTCAACGTCCTTTCCGCACGCCCCACAGGCGCGGATTGGCCAGCGGCCACGGGCGGTATCCCTCGATGGATGCGCGCGTGACATCCAGCGTGCTGTCGTTGAACAGCCCGATGATCGGGACCTCCTGCATCATCAGGAGATGCAGCTCCTCGAAAATCCGGGTTTGCTCCGTTCGATCGTAAGTCCGCTCCGCGCGATCGAGAAGCTGCAAGGCCCGCCGGTCCTCCCACTGGACCGACGGCTTCCGCTCGCGCAGGCCGAGAATGGTGTCGTAGTTCAGCACCGGATGGGTGCGGGCCGAGTAGCCGAAAGACGAGAGCTGGAACGTGTGCGAATAGTAGTCGGACAACTGCGTGGCCCAGTCGACCACCTCCAGCGGCGCATTGATGCCCACCGCCGTGAGCATTGCCTGCACGGCAATCGCGTTGTCGAAGTCCACCGGAAACTTGCGGTTGGTCTGGATACGGATCGGCTGGCCGTCATATCCCGCCAGCTCGAGCAACCGTTTTGCTTCCTCGGCATCGTAGGGCCACCAGCGGTCGTGCACCTCCGTATGGAAGGGGCTGAGGAGCGGCACCGCGGAGCTGTTGGGGCGTGCCGTGCCGAACGTCGACGCCGCGGCGATCTGGCGCGGATCGAGCGCATGCGCGATGGCGTGCCGCATCCTCGGATCCTCGAGGAGCGGGTCCGTGCCGTTGATGAGCAGGGTCGACCAGTCGAGCAGTTCCTGCTCGTACAACCGCAGCGCGCCGTTGGCGCCCAATTCCCCTGCCAGGTACGGCGGCACCTGCGCTATTACGTCGAGATCGCCGGCGGCGATAGCGGCGACGCCGCTCGCCACCTCGGGCACGATGACGAAGCGCACTCGCTCCGTCAGCGCCTGCCGTCCGCCCGCGTAGCCGTCCCTCGGTTCCGGGCGGGGTTGGTACTGCGCGAACCGGCGCAGCAGGATGTACTCGCCGCGTTGCCAGCGTTCGATGACGTACGGTCCGGTCGCGACGGGCCCTGCCCAGTTGCCCTGCTCATCGAGCGAATCGGGGTGCAGAACGGCCGTCACGCACTGCACGTTGGCCATGCGATCGAGAAATGACGAGCCGGGTTCGGCGAGGCGAAAGACCACGGTGAAAGGGTCGGGCGTCTCGACGGCGAGTACTTCCGTCCCCTTGTCACTGCTTCCGTCGTACCAATGGCGGCAGCGCCAGCCGGTATCCGGATCCAGCATGCGCTGCCAGCTCCATTTAACCTCGCTTGACGTCATGGGTTCGCCGTTATGGAAGCGAACGTCGCGGCGCAGGCGGAAAGTGTAGACGGTGCCGTTTTCCGAAACGTCGAAACTCTGCGCAAGCAGCGGAGCGACGGTGAGATCGTCACGGTAGGCCACCAGGGATTCGACGACGTGGTGGATGACGGTGTCGGTGTTCGCATCGCGCAGCACGCCCGGATTGGTGCTGCGCATATCGCCCGCGAGGGCAATGCGGATCTCATCCACCGCATCCGCAGCCCCTGGAGACCGCCCGCAGCCGGACAGCAGCAACGCCAGGTACGCCGCGAGCAGGAGCCGGCCGGCCGTGGAAAAGGCGTCGTTCACCGCCAGCGCTCGAAAAACCGCATGACGGATTCAAGAACGGCGTAGCCGTCGTGGCCGATGCCGGGCACCACGGTGTGCTCGACCCGGATCCCGTGCCGCTCCAGGCTGGCCCGCAGGGCATCCAGGCGCTCCCGGCGGTTCCTGCCCGCCCAGTTCCGGCGATCGGACCAGAGATCAGAATCCGCCGGGACGTCGATGTCCCACGGTTCCGCATCGAGCTCACCGATGACGGTTTGCACCCCGACGCCGCGCATCGCGTCCAGGTTCACGCCGGTACCGAAGTGGCGCTCCAGGTTGCCCACGCCGTGCCACCAGGGTTCGGTGTCGTCCAGCAGCGTCACGGTGCCCGGCGCGCCGACCGAAACGGCGGCGAGGCGCTCGGGGTGCAGGTAGAAGTAGCGGTGCGCAAACTGTCCCCCGCCCGAGAATCCGAACAGGAGGAACCTTTCCTCCAGCCGGCCCAGTTCCTCCCGAACCTCGTCGATCATCGAGTGCAGTACCAGGTCGTAG
>DATABW010000260.1:0-7238 GCA_036259375.1 Woeseiaceae bacterium | reverse complement strand
GGCGGGTACATGGTCCAGCCGCCCGCCGGCGCTCCCCCCGGCATGAAGAACGTGGACAGGAGCAAGGTGAAGGCGAACGGAAGAATCCAGAAGGACCAGTTGTTCATGCGCGGCAACGCCATGTCGGGCGCCCCGATCATCATCGGCAGCATCCAGTTCGCCAAACCCACAAGGGCAGGCATGACCGCACCGAAGATCATGATGAGGCCGTGCATGGTCGTGAATTGGTTGAAGAGCTCCGGCTGCACGAACTGCAGGCCCGGCGAGAACAGCTCGGCGCGAATGAGCAGCGCCACCACGCCCCCCACCAGGAACATGATCAAGCTGAACACGAGGTACATCGTGCCGATGTCCTTGTGATTGGTCGAGAACAGCCAGCGCCGGAAGCCTTTTTCCGGGCCGTGATGCTCCGCGCCGTGCGCGTCTGCCACTGCAGTAGTCATTCCTTGTCTCCGGCGGAGGCGACCGGCTCGGGCTCGCCGGCTTCCTGCATACCAGCCAGCCAGGTCTCGAACTGCTCGGGCTCGACGACTTCGACTACGACCGGCATGTACGCGTGATCGACGCCGCAAAGCTCGGCGCATTGGCCACGATAGGTGCCCGTTGCCTCGGCCTGGAACCAGGCTTCGTTCATGAAGCCCGGAATGGCGTCCTTCTTGATGGCCAGCGCCGGCACCCACCATGCATGTATGACGTCCTTGGACGTCATCAGGACCCGTACTTTGGCGCCCACCGGCACCACGAGCGGGTTATCGACCTCCAGCAGGTAGTTCTCCACCGTTGCCGGGTCTATTCCCGAGTGCTTGCGCCTTGCGGCGTTGCTCTCCGATTCGATGCTGCTGAAAAACGAGACGCCCTTGTCGGGATACGCGTAATGCCAGCGCCATTGATAGCCGGTTACGACGACGGTCAGGTCCGGATCCTGGCTGTACTCGAGCTTGACGAGAGTCTCCGCCGCCGGCACGGCCATGATCAGCAGGATGACCACCGGGATGGCCGTCCAGACGACTTCCAGCTTGCTGTTGTGCGAAAACCGTGCAGCCTGCTGCCCGCGCGACTTGCGATGTTTGAAGAGGGTGTAGCCCATCGCGCCGAACACGACGACCCCGATCGCGACGCACCACCAGAAGACCTGCATGTGCAGGCGCCACGTCTCGATGCTCATCTCCGAGACGCCTTGGGGCATGTTGATTGCCCAATCCGCGCAAGCCGGACCGGCAGCGACGAAGACCGCCAGACCCAGAATGAGTTTTCTCGTCATCAGTTGATCACCCTGCGGGCGTCGTTCCTTTCAGTGCCCTTTGCGCGGATTCGCGCACGGACCGTGCGGTTCATGAATATTCCGGCTTGCCTGCTGTCTCAACCCTTCATGACCGGCGCGTTATGAGCCGCCGGATTCCGCCGTCCTGATCGTCACCGGCCCGCAAAGCTCGCTGCCGTAGGCTCCGGCGCGGTAGGCCGAAATCGGTAACTTTTTCAGGGTTTCGAATCGGGATGCTGCTGACCAACAGATCCAACCCAGCGGTTAAAGGCTTCGATCCCTTACCACTCGCCACCTTTGTGGCGGGGACGCCGGTCAAAAGCCTGCGCAGTGTACTTGAAGTGTCCGGGGGCATGCAAACCGCATGGCGCGCGCCAGCAGCCTGCTAACGGTTTCATATCATGTGCTTATGCGAACATTGTTTCACAATGTTCAGCGACGCCGCCGCCCGATGTCGCGGACGTCCAGCCGGTACTCGTAACCTGCACCGGCTGCAGGAACCGGGCCGCTGCCGAAGGCATGTCCGAACACCAGCTCGAGCCTCAGGGGCAAGGCGCCATCCCGAAAATTGCGGTCCAGTGCTTCACACATGCGCGCGAAACGTTGCTTGCCCGTCAGTGTGCGACGTCTGCGTTGCAGACAATTGCGCGCGCCTGCGGCGGTCAGGTCGCGAAACAGCGCGTTGCTGCTGCGGTAGGTAACGGTCAGGTAATCCACGTCCAGCACCGGGTCCCGCAACCCCGCGCGGACCGCCTGGTCGCCGATGTCGTGCATGTCCGGAAATGCGTTGACGTGTTCGTCATCATCCGCTTCCGCCCATGCTTCCCGAACTTCGCGCAAGGAGTCCGGGCCGAACGTGGAAAACGCAAACACGCCGTCCTTTCTCAGCACGCGCCGCACCTCGGCCAAGAAACCGGCGGCGTCGATGCTCCACGGCAGAAGCATGTTGGCGAACACGAGGTCGATGCAGCCGTCTCCGATCGGCAGTTGCTGCGCGTCCGCTTGCACTTCGGAAATGCGCGCGAAGCGTGAGCGGTTTTTCCTGGCGGCGTCGAGCATCGAGAAAGACAGGTCGAGGCTGATCACCCTGCTCTTCCGCCAGGACCTGGCGAGGTAACGGCTGGCAGCACCGGTTGCCGAGCCGGCGTCCAGGATGCGTTCGACGTCCAATACCATTGGCGACAACCGTTCGAACAGCCCCGTGGCGGCGTGCCGGTGCACGAAATCGGCGCCATCGAAACCCGCGGCCGCGGCGTCGAAGCGGCGGCGCACGTCGCGTCGATTCAACGCTCCGGGTCGGGGATCGGCAGCCACGGGCGTATGTTGCCTCAAATCCGCGCGTTCAACGCGATTAACACCGCGGCTGCGCCGGCTCGCTGCTTGCAAGCTGAGTCGCATGCGCGCGAGCCTCGTCGTCACGAAAATCGTCGGTCGCCTCACGCGCGCGGTATTCCCTGGGGCCTGCGTGCTGTGCGGCACCGCGACTTCCCCCCAGCACTTCTGCGCGCGCTGCGCGCTCGATCTGCCGCGGATCCTGAATGCCTGCGGCCACTGCGCCGTTCCGCTTGCACCAAGCCTCACCGTTTGCACGGATTGCCGGCAGCGTCCCCCGCCCTTCATCGCGGCTCGTGCGGCGCTGTCCTATACGTTTCCGATAGACGCTGCGCTGAAGGCGCTCAAGTTCCGGCGCCATCTGCACTACGTCCCCGCATTTGCACAGCTGCTGGAGCCGTTGCTGTCCGAGACGTTCCCGTCGGCGGATGCGCTGGTGCCGGTGCCACTGCATCGCTGGCGACATGCTACCCGCGGCTTCAACCAGGCTCAGGAACTCTGCAAGCCACTCGGCCGCAAGTTCGGCTTGCCCATCATGGGACACGCGCGCCGTATCCGGCGGACGCGCCCGCAGGCGGGGCTCGATGCGGCGGCGCGCCGCCGTAACCTGCGCAATGCGTTTGCGATCCACGGCCGCCTCCGCTGCCGTCATCCGCTGATCGTGGACGATGTCATGACCACCGGCGAAACCTGCCGCCAGCTCGCGGCGGTCCTGCTGGACGCCGGCGCCGAGACGGTAGGCGTGCTGACCGTCGCGCGCGCCGCTGCACCGGTCAGGACGGGTTGCTACGCCGCGACCGGGCGGAACGTGTAATCCAGCACGATTCCGGCGAACACCGCCATGCCGATGTAGTGGTTGTGCTGGAAGGCCTCGAAGCAGCCTTGCGGGTCGCGGCCTCTCGCGAGCCACTGGTGATAAGCCATCAACACCGCGACGAGGACCAGCGAGCCGTAGTACCAGCCGCCCAGCTCCGCCATCTGACCCACGAGCACGAGCGCCAGCAGCATCAGCACCTGCAGCGCCCCGATTACGAAGAGGTCGGCGTCCCCGAAAAGGATGGCAGTCGACTTGACACCTATCTCGCGGTCGTCCTCGCGATCGACCATCGCGTAAAAAGTGTCATAGATGACTGCCCAGATCAGCGCCACACCGAACACGAGCCATGCGAGCTGCTCCGTCGCGCCGGTCTGCGCTGCGAACGCCATCGGCACCGCCCAGCCGAAGGCGGCCCCCAGCACGAGCTGTGGAATGGAAATGAACCGCTTGATGAACGGGTAGACGATCGTCAGCCCGGCAGCGACGATAGCCAGCACCTGCGCGGGCCGGTTCAGCATCGCCGCAAACCCGACGGCGATCAGCGACAGCGCGACGAACAAGGTGAGCGCCTCCATCGGGGCGACCGCACCGGTCGCCAGCGGCCGTGAGCGCGTGCGTGCGACGTGCGGATCGATCTTGCGGTCGGCGAAGTCGTTCAGCACGCAGCCCGCCGAGCGCATCACGATCACACCGAGGAAAAACACCGCGAAAAGCCCGCCATCGGGGTGGCCCTCGCCGGCCAGCCACAGCGCCCACAAGGTCGGCCAAAGCAGCAGCCAGATGCCGATCGGCTTGTCGAGCCGCATGAGCTCCACGTAGTTTTTCAGCTGTGCGGCCAGGCCCGGAGCGGAGGTGGCGCGTGTGCGTGCCATGTTTCTTGCCATCGTCTACGTTGCCCGGAGTGGCCCCTCTACTGGCGATCTGTGGCTCGCGGAGCCGCGATCTACTTTTCCGTGCCCATAAAATATCAGATGGGATCGCCGCGGGTGGCTCTCACACTTTGCCGTACTGCGGAGCATTGTGGCCCACCCAGCGGCGGATGAGGGCGTCGGCATCTGCCGGTGCTTCGCGGCGCAGGGTCTCGGCGGCGGCGCGGACGGCGGGCATCAGGTGCGCGTCGCGGGCCAGGTCGGCGATGCGGTATTGGGGCAGGCCGGTCTGGCGGGTGCCCAGCAGCTCGCCGGGGCCGCGCAGCTCGAGGTCGCGCTCCGCAACGGCGAAGCCGTCGTTCGTGTCCCGGAGCACGGCCAGGCGGCTCTTCGCGAGCTGGCCCAGTGGTTGCCTGTACATCAGCACGCAATGGCTCTGGGCGCTGCCGCGGCCGACGCGCCCCCGCAGCTGGTGCAACTGCGAAAGGCCCATGCGTTCGGCGCTTTCGATGATCATGAGGCTCGCATTCGGCACATCGACTCCGACCTCGATGACCGTCGTTGCCACCAGCACGTCGATTTCGCCGGCCTTGAAAGCGCGCATTGCGCCGTCCTTGTCCCGGGCGGTCATGCGCCCGTGCACGAGCCCGATTGCCAGCGTCGGCAAGGCGCGGCGCAGGAACTCGAGGCTCTCCTCGGCCGCGCGGCTGTCCTGCAGTTCGGATTCCGCGATCAGCGGACACACCCAGTACGCCTGCTGGCCTTTCTCGCAGGCGGAACGGACGCGAGCGACGACCTCGCTACGGCGGCTCTCCGGCATCGCCACGGTGACGATCTCCTTGCGGCCGGGCGGCAGCTCGTCGATCACCGACAGGTCGAGGTCCGCGTAGGCCGCCATTGCAAGTGTGCGCGGAATCGGCGTCGCGGTCATGACGAGCTGGTGCGGCAGCGATTTGCTTCCCGCACCCTTGTCGCGCAGCGCCATGCGCTGGTGCACGCCGAACCGATGCTGCTCGTCGATCACCACCAGGGCGAGCTTGTGGAACACGACACCCTCCTGGAACAGCGCGTGCGTCCCGATGACGAGCCTGGCGCGGCCGTCGGCGATTGCTTCCAGCGCGGCCCGCCGCCGGGTCGAGCGCAGGCTGCCGGCGAGCCAGGCAATGTCGAATTCCTCGTCCCGGAACCATTCCGAGAAGTTCTGCAGGTGCTGCTCGGCGAGCAGCTCGGTAGGCGCCATCACGGCCGCCTGCACCCCGCAGCGAATCGCCTGCAGGCAGGCGATTGCGGCGACGACGGTCTTGCCGGAGCCCACGTCACCCTGCACCAGCCGCATCATGGGGTGCGGCTTCCCGAGATCCGCGTCGATTTCCGAAACCACGCGCCGTTGCGCAGCCGTCAGCTGGAATGGCAGCTTTTCCGTGAACTGCCGGAATGCGGCGCCGCCGCCGGCCAGCGCTATCGCCCGCTCCCCGTTGGCGAGCTGCCGCAGATTCCGCAGGCTGAGGT
Organism: Woeseiaceae bacterium; assembly: GCA_036259375.1. GTDB lineage: Bacteria > Pseudomonadota > Gammaproteobacteria > Steroidobacterales > Woeseiaceae > IDS-8. The sequence continues at coordinate 1,450 of DATABW010000260.1, read as the reverse complement.
AATGCGCGAGCAGCTCCTCGAAGGCGAGCCGCATCCGGCAGGGATGACGCCCATCCGCGAGCTGCGCGACATCGGCATCGGGCGGGGGGCGATGCAGGTACTCGAGCGCTTCGAGGAATGTGGGCATGCGCTGGCTCGCGCGCACCTTCGCCGGCAGCAGTTCGGGCGGCGGCGACGACCGCATCCGGTCCAGCGCCTGGCCCACCAGGTTGCGCAGCCGCGCCTGTTGGACCCCTTCCGTCGACGGGTACACCGGCGTCAGCGATTCACTCACTGCCGGTTCCTGCGCCGTGCGGAGCACCCGGTATTCGGGGTGCACCATCTCCAGGCCGATGGGTCCTGCACGCACATCGCCGAAGCAGGTCACCATGGCGCCGGCGCGGAAGCCGTTCTTCTGCTGGCTCGAGAAATGAAAAAACCGCAAGGTGAGCTGGCCGGTCCCGTCGCCGATCCGTACCAGGAGGCTGCGCCTGCCGCGATAGACGACTTCCGCCAGCAGCACCTCGCCCGCGGTCAGGCAGCGTGCGCCCGCTTTCAGTTCCCCTATCCTGACGAGCTCCGTGCGGTTCTCGTAGCGCAGCGGCAGCAGAACGGCGAGGTCCTCGATCCGGTAGACGCCGAGGCGCTCGAGCCTGCCGGCAAGCGCCGGGCCCACGCCGTTCAACGTCGTCAGACCGGAAGGCCGGACGGGCGATCGGGCGCTGCTCGGGGATGCGCGGCTCAACTGGCTAGAGCGCGAGTACCGCCTCGGCTTCCACGTCTGCGCCTTTGGGAAGAGCGGCCACGCCGACCGCGGCACGCGCCGGATAAGGCTCGCTGAAGTACTCCGCCATCACCTTGTTGACGGCCGCAAACTGCCCGAGGTCGGTCAGGTAAATTGTGACCTTCACTGCCTGGTCGAGCGTCCCGCCCGCGGCTTCGGCAACGGCCTTCAGGTTGTCGAAAACGCGCCGAGCCCGCGCCTCGAAATCGCCGGTCACCAGCTCCGCCGTTGCCGGATCCAGTGGAATCTGCCCGGAGAGGAACACCAGGTCGCCGGCGCGTACCGCCTGGGAATAGGGTCCGATCGCTGCAGGGGCACGATCCGAGTGGATAGGTGATTTCTTCAAAGGTCCGTTCTCCTCAGGCACAGTCCCGCGCGACGCGGATCACGTTGGGCATTTTCCGGATGTTGCTCATTATCTTGGCGAGGTGATTGCGATCGCGAACCTGCAAGAGCAGCCGGAGCACGGAGCAGTCGTCATGACGATCGAGCATCGAGACCTGTTCGATGTTCGACTGCGAATCCGCGATCGTGGCGGCGACCGCCGCGAGTACGCCGGTGCGGTTGACGGTGTCGACCTGGATCTGGCTGGAGAAATCTCGCTCGATGTTGCTTTCCCAGCTGACGGTGATCCACTTTTCCGGTTGCTTCCGGAAGTTACCGAGGTTGCCGCAGTTGATCCGGTGG
>DATABW010000259.1:0-3877 GCA_036259375.1 Woeseiaceae bacterium | reverse complement strand
GCCTTCCGGTAGCTCGACGTCGTTCCACTCGAACCCTGCACCGAGGCGAAAATGACGGCTGGGGCGCCAGGTCACGTCGGCGCCGGCATCGCGACGCACCCCGCCGTAAAAATCGCCATTGCAGCAGTACACCTCCGCTGCTATCGCCCGGTGTTGACCGGTGGCAATGCTGGCGCAGTAACTGTCGAAGGAATAAGCGCCGGGCGGAATGAAGACGCCGTCGGAGATCTCGAATGGCGAGAACAGCTGCTCGCGCCTCGCACGTCAATCCCGATCCCGGTCCGCCACTCCCATGTGGTCAGGCTTCTGGGCCGCCGTGCCAGATCGCCGTAATGCGGTTTACGTAAGCTTCCGGATCCAGGTCCGCGCGGTTCGACAGGATGATTACCGTGAAACGTTCGTCCGGGCAACGCGCGATGTGCGTGCGGAAACCGACCCAGCTGCCGCCGTGCCGTACCCGCCGATGTCCCTCGTGCTCCTCTATGCGCCAGCCGAAGCCGTAGTCACTGGGCGTACCGTCGTTCAGGAGAGCCGGCGTGAAAGCTTCTTCCAGGGTTGCGCGGCTCACGAGTGCGTCGCCGTAGAGCGCCTGGTCCCAGCGATAGAGGTCGTTCAGCGTGGAGTACACGCCGCCGGAGCCGACAATCCCGTTCAGCGGATCGTCGTCGTCGAGCAGGTAGCTGCTCCCGTGCTCATCAGGCCGGTAGCCGGTGGCCCGTCGCGGCACCTCCGGACGCGTATGGTCGTGCACCAGTGTCCCGTTCATCGAGAGCGGTGAGAATATCCGCTCGCGCATGAACGCGGCGAAATCCCTGCCGGCCACGCTCGCCACCAGCGGCGCCAGCATGTCGTAGCCCGGGTTGCTGTACTCGTAGCGTTCGCCCGGAACGAACACGGTGCCCCCGAGGGTCGAGAGCAGCGCCAGCGCATCCGCGTTCGTCGGCATGCCGCCGGAGGTGTCGATGACGTCGTAATATTCCGGCAAACCGCCGGTGTGCGTCATGAGGTGGCGAATGGTCACGCCAGGAAACGACTCCAGAGACGGCAGGTGACGCGATACCGGATCGTCGTATGCAAGCCTCCCGTCCTCGGCCAGCAACATCACGGCCATTGCCGTGAACTGCTTCGATACCGATGCGAGGCGGAATGCCGTGTCGGCATCGATCAGCCGGCGGTCCTCGACGTTCGCGTACCCGTAGCCCGCCCGGTGCACGATCTCGCCATCCTGGATGACCATCACGGCAGCGCCAGGCTGCACGCCTTCGGCCAGTTCGGCAAAGAGAGCGTCGACCTGCTGCGAGTACGATAATGGAGCCGGAGGCGCGGAGTCGCACCCGATCGCCAGCAATGCCATGAGCACGCCCGGCGCTGTGCCGCGCCTGCCCGCTCTTCGATCGCTCCCGGTGCCCCGTTTCACTGCCATCATGGCGCTCTCCCCCGGTCCGGCCATGTCGTCAACCGTCTCACATCCTGCAAAAATGCTGGCCGCCGCTGCCATACTGTGAAACGCTGCCGCTGCATGAACGAGCACCGGTCGTGAGAAATCCCTGGCGGACCATCAAGGTCGCGCTCATCGCCGCTGCCGCACTGGCCGCCTGCAGCAGCCGCGCCGCGGAGGAGCCGCAATCGGCGGCAGCTCGCACCGACTCGGGCCCGGTCACCCTGCGCATCATGTCGTTCAACATAGAGTGGGGCGGGGCACACGTGCGCTTCGCCAGCGTAGCGGAAGCGATACGCACCGCGGGCGCGGACGTGGTGGGCGTGCAGGAACCGGAAGGGAACCTGGAACGCCTGGCGCGGGATCTCGGCTGGTACTTCAATCGCCGCAATCACATCGTGTCCAGATATCCCCTGATCGATCCGCCGGGCGGCGACGGGCGCTTCCTGTTCGTGGAGGTCGCGCCCGCGCGGATGGTCGCGATGGCGAACGTGCACTTGCCTTCGGATCCTTACGGTCCCTACTGGCTTCGCGAAGGACGGCCCCCGGCGGAGGTCATTGCGCTCGAACGCCGCACCCGGCTCCCGGAGATAGAGCCGTTCCTGGCCCTGCTCTCCCCCATCCACGACCGGGGCGTGCCGGTGTTCCTCACCGGCGATTTCAATGCACCCTCGCACGCGGACTGGACAGAGGCAGCCGTCGGCGAATTTCCGCATCGGGAGGTCGAGTTCGGATGGCCGGTGAGCCGCGCGATCGCGCAATCGGGCCTGCGCGATTCCTATCGCGAGGTCCACCCCGATCCGGTCGCGACACCCGGCTTCACCTGGTGGGCGGCGCGGCCGCGGATCGAGGACTACAACCCGTCCGACCCGACGGACCAGGCCCGGATCGATTTCGTCTGGTTTGCGGGTCCGGCGAGCGTGCTGGACAGCCGCCTCGTGGGCGAGGATGGCGCACGCGACGTATCCATCAGCGTGTCTCCATGGCCGAGCGATCATCGCGCGGTCGTTTCGGAATTCGAGGTGCGCCCGGCAACCATGCCCGTGCTGGTCACGACGGCGCAGCGCGTGCATGCAAGCGGCGAACGCATCCGCGCGTACTATCACGCACCGCAGCGCGACGGCTTGGCCATCGTCCTGCTGCAGGAGCCCGAACTGGGAGCGAACGGGTCGCGGCTCCGCGTCGCGCTCGACGGGGACAGCGGCAGGGTCGATATACCCGCCGACGACCTGCGGCCCGGCCACTACCGCATCCTGCTGCAGGATGCACGCGACACTACCTTGAGCAGGAACGACCTGTGGGTGCTCGCGCCTCACGCCTCGCCTTCGATTACCCTCGGGGGCGAGCACTTCTTGCGAGGCGAGCCGGTGGAGATCGAGTGGCGCAACGCGCCGGGAAACCGGCTCGACTGGATCGCAATCTTCGAGGCCGAAGCGCCCGCAGACAGCGAGGATTACGTCGCCTACGGGTACATCGACTCGCGAAGCTCGGGCCGCCTGCAGCTGAACGCCGAAACGGCCGGGAACGGCTGGCCGCTTCCGCCGGGGCGCTACGTGGCGCGGTTACTGGAGGACGACGGGTACGAGGTGCTTGCGGAGTCGGCGCCGTTCACCGTTGCAAATCCGCCCGGCGAGTGATGATTGCCGTCGCATCTCACCAGCGCTTCGCGAGGTGCAGCGCCAGATAGCGGCCGAACGGGCTGGCGTTGGTCGAGTCGTACAGCACCCCGAGCAGGCTGCCCCGGAACAGCGGCGGGTCGTTGTCGAACAGGTTCTGCACGCTCAGCATGGCGTCCACGCCCTCGAAAAACCCGGCATCGACGAGCTCCGACGCCTCGATGCGCAGGCTCAGGTCGACGGTGGTCCACGAGTCGATGCTGGACTCCGGCGTCGAAAAGGGATTCCTGTAACCGTCCACATGGTTCAGGTAGACGAAGGCGCCGAAAGCGCCGCGCGTCCAGCCGCCCTTCGCGCGAACCCGCGTATCGACCGGCTTGCCGACTTCGTCCAGGAGGCTGAATGCGGGGCTGGCCGGCGTCACCCGGCGATCGTGGTCGAGCGTATGCGTGAGGTTCAGGCCGAAGGACAGCGCGCCGAACGCCGTGTCCAGCTCGCCGCTCGCCTTGAAATCCAACCCCCTGGCACCTTCGATTGCGATGTTGGCGACGCGGTTATCGAAGAGCACGAGATTAGGGAACACGGCCAGGATGTCCTGGCTGGCCGGATCGAAGGCGGTGGCGGTCGCGTTGTCGATGAGGCCATCCGTGTCGGCCGCAAGAAAGGCCGCGGCTTCAGCCGCTGACGGTTGGCGGATGACCAGGCCGGGAAATCGCTCTTCGCGCTGGAGCACCAGGTCGCGATCGGCGTTGATGCTCGGCTGTTCGATGCGCCCGTCGTAGGCGATATCGAAATAGCTCAGGGAGAAGCTGGCCCAGCTCGC
>DATABW010000258.1:0-6705 GCA_036259375.1 Woeseiaceae bacterium | reverse complement strand
CCGCGCGCATCGGTCTGCCCACGACCGCGCCGGCCGCGCCGGCGGCCGCTGCCTGCGGAACGAAGGCGCTACCATCGAAGCGGGGCCCCTCCAACGCAAAGAACAGCTCGTGCGATTGCACGGAGCGGCTGTCCGTACTGATGCCGCGAAAACCGGCGTCGCTGCCGTGCAGGCGGCCCTGCATCACCTGCGCGACCTGCGATAAACGGCTTTCGATCACTGGTCGGCGCTCCCGGCCCGGGCAGCAAGACTCGCCCGCGCGGCATCGACGTCCGAAAACGGCAAGCGCCGGTCCTCGACGACCTGCACGTTTTCGTGCCCCTTGCCCGCGATCAAAACGACGTCGTTTTCCCGCGCCTCGAGAATGGCGTAGCGAATCGCACGGCCACGGTCAGGGATCGCGACATCATGGCGTCCCAGCCCCTCGAGAATGGCTGCGATGATCCGGTCGGGATCTTCGTAGCGGGGATTGTCGCTGGTGACGACGACACGGTCCGCCAGCCTTGCGGCCACTTCGCCCATCAGGGGCCGTTTGCCGCGATCCCGATCGCCGCCGCAGCCGAACACGCACCAGAGATTGCCGGCGCAGTGCAGCCGCAATGATTCCAGCGCGGCTTCGAGGCCGGCGGGAGTATGAGCGTAGTCGACGTAGACGGCCGGACCGCCTGCTTCTCCCTGCACCCGCTGCATGCGACCGGTCGGCGCGTGCACCCGCTCCAGGGCGGCCAGCGCGCCGTCGAAGGTCATTTCCCAGCACAGGAGTTGCGCGAGAACCAGCGCCGCGTTCCCGATGTTGAAATAGCCGGGCAGCGGCAACCGGAACGATCCCTTGCCCCAGGAGCTGTCGAACGTGACGGCGAAGCCGCGCTCACTTGTCTCTGTCGCGGTGACGAACAGGTAATCCGCGTCCGCAGCGACCGAGGCGTGCGGCTGGGCCGACACGGCAACGATACGACCGCGTTTGCCGGCCCGGCAGCGTTCGAACAGCTCGTTGCCAAAGGGCGAGTCGATACAGACGATGCGGTGAGCCGGGTCGAAATCGAGAAACAGCCGGGCCTTGGCCTCGCCATAGGACTGCATATCGCCGTGATAGTCGATGTGGTCGCGGCTCAGGTTCGTGAACACCGCGGAATCCACGCGCACCCCGTCGATGCGGTTCTGGTGCAGTGCGTGCGAAGACACTTCGAGCGCTGCATGCCGCGCCCCCCGCGCGCAAAACTCCGAGAGCTCGCCGTGCAGCTCGATGCACGCCGGCGTCGTCATGACGCGCGCCTCGACCTGCTCGACCCCCGCCCCGAGTGTCCCCAGGTAACCGCAAGGATTGCCCAGGCGCTGCATGCACTGCGAGAGCAGGTACGCCACCGTTGTCTTGCCGTTCGTGCCGGTGACGCCGGAGACGCGCAGGTGCTGCGACGGGAAGTCGAACCAGCGATTGGCGATCTCGCCGAGCCGCCGTTCCAGGCCAACGACGCGCACCATCACCGGGCCGGAAATCGCGGGCGCGACAGGCGCCGTGTCGCTGTCCCAGACAACGGCGGAGACCCCGGCGGCAATCGCGTCATCCAGGAAATCGAGTCCGTGATGGCTTGCGCCGCGGCAGGCGAGGAACGCGTAGCCCGGCGCCAGCTTTCGGCTGTCGCTCGCTATACCGTCGATTCTCACCGCCGGGGCATCGGCGATGCCCCCCAGCAGGCGTTGCAGCGTCATTCCGGATTGCAGGGGAGTCGCCGGCATGCTCATGGACTGACGGCCTGCAAGGCCCGGCCGGTAGTCGCCTGGATAACGGTGCCGGGATCGCGCGCCGGCAGCGCATCCGGCGGCACGGCGAGCAGCCTGAGGGACTCGGACATCACCTCCGCAAACACCGGTGCCGCGACGTCGCTGCCGTAGTAAAAGTCGCCGCGCGGTTCGTCGATCACCACCACCGTGACGAGCCGCGGGTCGCTCGCCGGCGCGAGGCCGGCGAAGATGGACACGTATTCGTCTTCCGAATAGCCGCCGGGAGCGAACTTCCACGCCGTTCCCGTCTTGCCGGCAACGCGGTAGCCCGCGATACCGGCGTTCGTACCGGTGCCGCCGGGCAGGATGACCTCTTCCAGCATGCGAAGGACCGCACGTGCGGTCCCCGCCGCTACGACCTGCCGGCCTTCTTTCGGCCGGTCGAGCGCAACCAGCGATACCGGCTGCAGCCAGCCGTCGTTACCCAGTACCGCGTAAGCTTGCGCGAGTTGCAAGGCAGTCACGGAAATGCCGTAGCCGTACGCAAGCGTCGCCTGGCTGATCTCCTGCCAGTGGCTGTGATGCGTCAGCAGCCCGGCCGACTCCCCGGGAAAGCCGCTGGCCGTCAGCGAGCCCAACCCGAACGCCGTCATGCTACGCCACAGGAGCTCGGGTTCGAGCGACATCGCCACCATCGTCGACCCGACGTTGCTGGACCGGGCCAGCAGGGTCGTCAGGTTGATGCGCCCGAGATTGTGGGGGTGGTCCTCAATCCTCTTCGGCCCGACGACGATGTAGCCGGGCGAGGTATCGATCACACTGTTCGGTTGGTACTGGCCGCTTTCCAGCGCCGCCGCGACGACCAGCGGCTTGATGCTCGAGCCCGGCTCGAAAATGTCGGTAGCCGCACGGTTCCGATAGCGCTCCGCCGCGTACTGCGAGCGGTCGTTCGGGTTGTAGCCAGGCTGGTTGACGATCGCCAGCACTTCACCGCTGTCGACGTCGAGCACGACGACCGAACCGGAGCCCGCTCGATGTTTGTGCACCGCACTCTTGAGCGCCCGATATGCCAGGTACTGCAGCCGAAGGTCGATGCTCGCGCGCAGGTCCTTGCCGGGATGCGGCGGGCGGATGCTTTCGACGTTTTCGACGGAGCGGCCGAAACGATCCTGCAGCACGCGCTTGGCGCCGGCCTCGCCGGAAAGCCAGTGGTTGAACGCGAGCTCCAGTCCTTCCTGTCCGCGATCGTCGATGTCGGTGAACCCGACGAGATGACCGGTCACCTCTCCCGCGGGGTAATAGCGGCGGTATTCACGCAGCACGTTCACGCCCGGCAGCTCGAGCGCCATGGCGCGATGCGCCTGCTCCGGGTTGAGGTGCCGTTTCAGGTACAGGAACTCGCGATCCATGCTGCGCGTGATGCGCCGCATCAATTGCGCGGATTCGAGGCCCAGCGCCATGGCGAGTTGCGGCACGCGATCGACCGCCGGCGCAAACTCCCCGGGGTCAACCCATACACTGTCGACCGGCGTGCTGATCGCGAGCGGTTCTCCGTTGCGATCGGTGATTGCCCCGCGATGAGCCGCGATGTTCTCGATCCTGAGATGCCGAGCGTCCGCTTCCTGGTTCAGGAACTCACGGTTGAACACCTGCAGGTGCACGGAGCGCGCCACCAGCGCCGCGGCGCCGACAGCAAAAAGCACGACAACCACCGAAATCCTGGCGACGAAGCGTCCGTGCGTCTGCTCCCGGGTTTCGGCGCCGCCTTTCATTGTCGCTCGATCACGTAAATTTCGCCGGGCAGCGGACGCGACAGCGCCAACTCTTCCGCGGCTACCCGTTCAATGCGCGCGTGCGTAGCCCAGGTGCTTTGCTCGATCTGCAGCCGCCCCCATTCGATGTTCAGTTCGTCGCGAGCCGCGGTCAGTTGCTCCAGGTCGATAAACAGCTTGCGCGCTTCGTGCTTCGTATAGACGAGCGCCATGGCCGAGACGACGCACACGAGCGCGAATACCAGAACGAGCAACACCGGTTGCGCGGGCCTGCCGAGGTTCATTGCCCTGGCCATCTGCTACACCCGCTCTGCGACGCGCAGCCGCGCACTGCGCGCTCGCACGTTGGCCGCGATTTCCTCGGCGCTTGCGGTGATCGCTTTCCCGACAATCGCCAGTGGCGGCCGCTGCTCTTCCGGAATCGACGGCATTCCTCGCCAGGCTTCGGGCTCCCTGGAGGCGTTGCGCATGAACCGCTTCACCCGCCGGTCCTCCAGTGAGTGAAAGCTGATCACGCAGAGGCGGCCGCCCCGGCGCAGGACGTTGATGGAAGCTGCGAGGGCGGCGTCCAGCTGCTCCAGTTCCCGGTTGATCCTGATGCGGATCGCCTGGAACGTCTTCGTCGCCGGATGCGTCCGCCGCGGACCGGCCGGCACCGCACCGGCCACGATGTCGGCCAGGTCGCGCGTGCGGCAGATCGGCGCATCAGCGCGTCGCTCGACGATCGCGCGCGCGATGCGTCCGGCAAAGCGTTCCTCGCCGTAACGCGACAACACCTGTTTCAGCTCTCTCTCATCCACGTTCGCCAGCCAGTCGGCGGCGCTGGTGCCCGAGGTCCGGTCCATGCGCATGTCGAGGGGTCCGTCTTTGCTGAAACTGAAACCGCGCTCTGCCTCATCCAGCTGCGGGGAGGAGACCCCCAGATCCAGCAGGAGTCCGTCCAGCCTGCCGAGCAGATCCCGCTCTGCTGCAATCCTTTCGATTTCCGCAATCTCACCTTGCACCACCTCGACTCTTGGGTCGCTCGAGAGCTCCGGGCCTGCCGCCGCCACGGCTTGGCTGTCGCGATCGATGGCGATCAGCCGGCCGTTGGTGCCGAGCTGCCGCAGGATTTCCATGCTGTGGCCGCCGCGCCCGAAAGTCCCGTCCATGTAACAACCGCCCGGCTGAACATTCAGTGCCTTGATGACCGGTCCGACAAGGACCGGCACGTGGCTTCTTGGCTTCGCCTGTTCGTTCACTCAACCGGCATTTACCCGACTCGCATTGCTTGCCGGCAATGCGGGCCTACAGCGATAGCGATTCGAGTTCGGCGGGAAGCCCGCCTTCCTCCTCCGGCCCGCCCAGCCATTCGTCACGTTTCTCATTCCAGCGTTCCTCGTCCCAGAGCTCGAACTTGTTGCCCTGGCCGATCAGGATCGCCTGTCGGCCCAGTCCCGCGAATTCGCGCAATTCCTTTGGCAGCAGGATCCGGCCGTGGCCGTCGATCTCGAGCTCGGTCGCGTAGCCGACCATCAGGCGCTGCAAACGCCGTGCCTGCTTGTTGAGGCTCGGCAGGCGCACCAGCTTGCGTTCTATCTCTTCCCAGTCCGGGAAGGGGTAGATGAGGAGGCAGTAGTCGCGATCCACCGTTGCCACGAGCTGTCCGTCGCAGCGCGCGGCGAGGCGCTCCCGGTGGCGAGTCGGGATGGCGAGACGCCCCTTGGCGTCCAGCGTGACTTTGGTGGCCCCACGAAACACGGTGTTGTCGGCGGGTCGCGGTCCATTGCGCCGGTACGGCGTTCGACCACATTACCCATATCCTCCCACTTTTCTCCACTTTTCCACACTATAGGCGCGGCTGCCACTACCGTCAACCGCAAAGATTCCATTAGTTTCTTTTTCTACAGGGACTTAGCGGCCTTTCCGTGGCCTGATGGAGGCAAATTGTGGGGCCCGCATAGCGGCTGGAAATCAAGTGTTTACCGGTGCTTCTTCGACAAGCGCTGACAATACTGTCGCCGTTGCACGACAAAACCGGGAGTTTCGAAGTTGTGACGGGCGTCACGCGGAGGGAACGAGGAAAGCAGGAGCCGGCAATAAGCCGGGTTCTGTCGCGGGCAATCATTCATCTGGGGCAGCCGTCGCCGACTGCCTCGTGCAACCTACCCGGGAGTCCGCTCGGAACCGGCGGTGCGGCCGAACCGGCCGCGTACTCCCCTATTTGGTCTTGCTCCAGGCGGGGTTTACCGTGCCGCGGTGTGTTGCCACCCGCGCGGTGCGCTCTTACCGCACCTTTTCACCCTTGCCGGCGTGGGCGAACCCACGCTTGGGCGGTCTGTTCTCTGTGGCACTTTCCATGGGCTCACGCCCTCCAGGCGTTACCTGGCGCCCTGTCCGATGGAGCCCGGACTTTCCTCCGGCGCCGCTGCGCGGCACCGGCGATTGCCTGGCCGACTCCTGCTTCCTCGAACGGTCATTGTACCGGAGTCGCAGGCCCGCCAGGAGCCTGCATTGCGGGCTCCTACAGCTCGAGCAGCCGGCGGTAGAGCTCGGCCCGGGGCTTTCCGGTGACGGCTGCCGCGACGGCGGCGGCCTTGCTGGCCGGCAGGGCCGCCGAGAGCGCCGTGAGCAGGCGGTCTTCCGAAAGTGCCTCACTGCTCTTTTCCGGCGCTTCGGAGCCGCCGACGACCAGCACGAACTCTCCCTTCGCCGGAATCCGGCCGTCTTCCACCATGCCGCGCAATTCGCCGAGTGGCGCGGACGTGGCCTGTTCGTGGCGCTTCGTCAGTTCGCGCCCGATGAACGCCGGCCGCCCCGAACCGAAGGCATCGTCGCAATCGGCGATCACGTCCTGGACACGGTGCACCGAGGCATAAAAGATCATTGTGCGCGGCTCTGAACGAAGGCGAGCGAGGCGATCGCGGCGGGCTTTCGGTCGCGCGGGGAGAAATCCTTCGAAGCAGAAGCGATCGGTTGGCAGGCCGGCGACGGACAACGCGGCGATGGCCGCACTCGGGCCCGGCAGAGGCGAAACCGGAACGCCGGCGCGATGCGCCGCCAGCACGAGACGGTAGCCGGGATCGCTGACGAGTGGTGTGCCGGCATCGCTCACCAGCGCTATCGAGGCGCCGCCGAGCAACCGCTCGACCAGCGCATCGACGACGTCCTTTTCGTTGTGTTCGTGCAACGCAAATTGCGGTGTTTCGATGCCGAATTGCGATAGCAATCGCCC
>DATABW010000257.1:0-7070 GCA_036259375.1 Woeseiaceae bacterium | reverse complement strand
ACGCGCCGAGGGTATGAATTCGTACAAGGCGCGTCCCGTGTACACGACGCCGTGCAGGTCGACCAGCGTAATGTGCTCGACTCTCAGCCCCAGGCTCACGAGCAGGTCGAGACAGGCCAGGCCCGCGGCACCGCCGCCGGTCGACACGAGCTTGATCTCGCCAAGCTGCTTGCCCGCAAGCTTCAGACCGTTTCTGATTGCCGCGCAGGAGACGATTGCCGTCCCGTGCTGGTCGTCGTGAAAGACCGGGATGCTCATGCGGCGGCAGAGCTCCTTCTCGATCTCGAAACATTCCGGTGACTTGATGTCCTCGAGATTGATGCCGCCGAAGGTCGGCTCGAGGCTCGCCACGATGTTCACGAGTTTTTCCGGGTCCTGTTCGGCGATCTCGAGATCGAACACGTCGATGCCGGCGAACTTCTTGAACAGTACCGCCTTGCCTTCCATCACCGGCTTGGCGGCCAGCGGGCCGATCGGGCCGAGGCCGAGCACCGCCGTCCCGTTGGAGACGACTGCGACCAGATTCCCGCGCGCCGTGAAGTCCGCGGCCTGGCGAGGGTCGTCCTTGATGCGCAGGCACGGCCACGCCACGCCCGGGGAATAGGCCAGCGCCAGGTCGAGATGATTAGCCAGCGGCTTGGTCGGCATCACCGCCAGTTTCCCGGCGGGCGCCTGCCTGTGGTAGCGCAGGGCGTTCTGTTCCAGCGGATCGGACATGCCGGCAAGCTTATCGCGTGAAAGGCGGATTTGCCCGCCGGGAGAGTTGCCGCGGCCCGGCCGGCGGCAGTGGTGATCGGCGCATTTGCGCAGATCGATCACCAGGACGGCAGCCGAAGGGCCAAAAGGCGATCGTCCCGCGCCACTATTGAGTCAAAAATGACAGGAATCCGACGCTGAACGTGCCCTTTCAGGCGCGGATTTTTTGCGCGTGGAACCGGAAAAAATAACATTGTGAACTGTTTTCAATCCAGCGTTTTTCCCTGATCGTCGATCGAACGCCGTCGCGGCGCTGGGTTGTACGAACAGATCGACGCGGCGCCGACGGGACCCGGGACGAAACTGCGCGAGCCGGAACTGGAACGATCGTGCCAGTTTCCACAGCCGCCGATTTGACGCCCAGATGGTCAGCGTTCACCATATGAGATGCGTCGGTTCGGGGAGCAACCGGTTGTTTTTTGGTGACTTTTCATCTGGGTTCGGTAAGAATTGCGAGCAACGCGAAAACCGATTCGCGGCGGATAAACGCCACGTGAAAATGAGCAGCTGCCTGTGACCAGTTCCGACGACGACACGACTCTCAGCCGTACCGTCGCGAGCACCGCCACTCTCAAAATTGCCAGCCTTCACTCGCTCGATCCGTTTTATACGCCGCTCGAGGAACGCTTCGAACGGATCACGCGGCTGGCGCGGCGCGCCCTGGACGTGCCGATCGCCGCGATCACCGTCGTGCAGGACGGACGGCAGTGGTTCAAGTCAGTGGCGGGATTGCAGGTCACCGAACTGCCGCTGGAAAAGAGCCTCTGCACCGAAGTGCTGAGGGACGGCCGGCCGGTCATCGTTCCGGATACGCACGACGACCTCTACCTCATGGAGAACCCGCTGGTTTCCGGCAAGCCGAAGATCCGCTTCTATGCAGGCGCGCCGCTCAGGAATTCCGACAAGAAAACCGTCGGCACGTTCTGCACGATGGATCTCGAGCCCCGCACCCCCGACGCGAATTTCGGCACCATACTCACGGATCTGGCCGACATGGCGCAACGCGAGTTGTTCTCGGTCGAGTTGAATAATGCGCAGGCGGCGCTTGTTTCGAAGCTCGGCAGGGCCAGGCGCCAGGCGATGTTCGATCCCCTGACACGGCTCTGGAACCGCCGCGGAGGCGCCGAACTGCTGAACGCGGCCCTGCAGGACGCGCTGAAATACGACCACACGCTCGGCATCTGCCTCGCGGACATCGACAATTTCAAGCAGATCAACGACCAGTTCGGGCACCAGGTCGGCGACCAGGTGCTGAGAAGAATGGCCGCCGGGATAGTGGCGTCGGTGCGGCCGCAGGATATCGTCTGCCGCTACGGCGGAGAGGAGTTCCTGGTGATCGTGCACGACGTCGACAAGGCCGGCTGCGTGGCCATCGGGGAACGCATCTGCAGCGGCATGCGAAAGCTGACCATCCAGACGGGAGGCGAGGCCCTGCCGGCGACGATCAGTGTCGGCGTGGCATTGCGCGGGCGCGGTGAGGCGTTGACCGCGGAGCAGCTCGTCGCGCGCGCCGACAAGGCGCTTTACGAAAGTAAGCGTGCAGGCCGCGACAGGGTGACGGTAGGAGGTTAGGCAGCCGGTCGGCCCCGGTCAGAGCAGGCCTTCCAGGCTGTCGAGGTCGTTGATGACGCGCCAGTCGCCGCCGGACTTTTCCACCCGCTCCTGCCAGCTCGACAGCCGGGTCAGGTATTCCCGCGGATCGATGTTGTCCGACCGGAGCTTGGTCACGTTCAGCGCGATGACTTCGAAGCCATCGAGCTCGAACTCGATGTCGCGCACATAACCGTCCTGCAAATCCTCCTTGAGATCGGAGAAGATCAGAATCGTCTTACGGCCGGTTCCCTTCTCGTTCAGGAACTGCACGGCCTGCAGCAGCCCGCCAGTAATATCGGTATACGGCGAGGAGTGGACGGTGTCCACAAACTGGCCGACCTGCTCCGCGAACAGGCGCTTCTGCCGGTTGATGGTGCTCGGCCGGTCGTCGAACGACGTCTTCGCGACGATGTCCTTTTCGCTGAAGCTGCCCGTGTCGATCCGCGCCACCGCGAACGAATCGGATGCCTCGAGCCGCGACAGCGTGTGCCGGATGATCTGCTCGGCTTTGTCCAGCTCCTGCCGGTAGGTGCCGGACGTGTCGAGCAGCATGTAGACGCCCGTATTGGCCTGGCGAGCCGGCGAGCACGCGGCGAGCGCCGCTGCCAGTGCGGCCAACCCGAGAGCCAGTCTTGCTACCGAGCGGTTCATGTGCCGAACCTCCGCAGGGCCGGCCCGGCATTCGCGGAGCCGTTCCTGGCCTCCAGCCACAACGGTATGAACAGTGGCAGGTCGTAGAGTTGTTCCGCCAGCGTTCCCGCGTAGCGGAAGCCGTTGCCGAGCAGCCGCAGTACGAGCGACATGAATCGCAGTAGCGCAATACCCGCCAATCCGACCACGGTACGCAGCGAGTGCACGAACGTTTCGAGCGGAATGGCCACGAACGTCAGGGCGAAGGGCAATATGAACCCCATGCCCATCTGCGCTGCGGTCGTGATCCAGAGGTACTGGCCGCTCAGCGTCTGCGCTTCGTCGCCGCGCAGCAGCGCGTTTGTCGCAAGCTCGTCATGCAGCAGCACCTCACGCATATAGGCCAGGCCGGCCTCGACGCTGGCCAGGAGGAACAGGATGGTGAACGTGATCCACACCATCCGCACCCGCACCTTGTCCGGCAACGCGCCGATCACGGGGAAGAGCCGCGTGATCCGCAGCGACTCCATCAGGAACAATCCCATTGAAATTTCCACCATGATGATGACCAGCGCCGCTATATCCGCCGTGCGCACGCCGCCGATCAAACTGGTGCCGCCGACCATTTCAGCCATCGGCCGTGCGATCAGAGAGAAGTTGATCGTTGCGCCGCCGACGGCGACGGCCAGCACGAGGGCCGACACGAAGAAGTACACCAGGGAGGAGGACGACAATACCGAAACCGCGCGGTCCTGGCCGTTCACGATGTCCTCGTATTCCTGCATGTGCCGATCGATTGTGACGGACCGGTCGAGCAGGCTGTCGACGTTCTTGCGAACGTGGCCGAGTGTCTGCTGAATCTGCCGCCACTCCGGACGCATACGGTGCAGCAGGGTGTGCCGCTTACCGCTCGCTTCCCGATAGGCGACCATCGCCTCCTGGTGCGCTTTGACCAGCGACTTGTGGATATCGGAGAGCACGTTGCCGATGCCGACCCGGCCCTCTCGCGAGTCGATCTTTGACACCGCTTCGACGGCCTTGACCCAGCCAGGTGGATCGGGGGGCACTTCGACCGCCTCCTGGTGATCTTGCTCGATGCGATCGATGGAGTCCGACAGCGAGCGATGCAGGGAGGCGTAGCTGGAAAGATCCTTTCGGACGGACTCGCTGACGCGGTCGAATTCCCGCTCCACGACTCGTTCCTTCGCTTCACGCCCGGCCGCGAGCAGCACTTCCCGGTTACGTTTCCGCAGGTTGTCCTCCGCCTTGCCTATCGCAAGCGAGGCGAGCCGCAGGCTGCGATGCAGGGCGCCGGCGGCGGCGCGGATGGTCTTGTGCGCCGTGGGCCGCGCAAAGTACAGCGCCGTGATCACGAGCACTATCCAGAGCAGTGCCGATACCACCGGCCAAGGTGTGATGCTTAACAGAAAGTTCATGCTGGTAACCCCGCTGTCGTAGTCTGAAACCGTAGACCGGTGGCTTTGCGACGCTGCCTTTCGGGAGCTGTGCCTTTTTCAACGCCGCGAGCGTTTCACAGTCCCGATCAGACTGTCAACTGGGGCGGTCACATCCGTCGATGGGTCCTGAATATGTTAAGAAATAAGGACTTATTGTTACCTGGCCGCGGACGATCGCGAGGGGCGAAATGCCGCGGCTCGTGCGGGATTTGAGACGCACATCAGGCCGCGCACGCTCGAGCTCCGGTATCTTGACGGGTCCGTTCCCCGCGAGATTCGCGCTTTCACCGGAATGCGACAGGAACCCAGAACAGCAAGCTACCCGGCGACCGGCCGCTGCCGTAGCGTGCTGCTGCTGTGGGTCGTTTGCCTTCCCTTCCTCGTCACCGGCTGCGCCTCGACGCGGGAGGCGCCGGAGCCGGAACCCGAGCCGCCGCCCCCGCCCGTCAGCGCCCCGGAGGAAACGATCGACGAACCCGCGCCGCCGCCGCCGGTGGTCGCGGAGCCCGAACCCGAACCGGAACCTGTACCGGTCGAGCCCGAACACGGTCGTGTCGCAATCGTCCTGAGCAACCGCTCGCCCGCTTACGAAAACGTGGCGGTGGAGCTCGGCAATCTCCTCGAGCGTTACCTGCTCTATAACCTCGCCGATAAAAGCCTGTCCCCCCAGGCCGTCTTTTCCGGGATTGCGGATTCGGATGCGAAGGTCGTCATTGCGATCGGCTTGCAAGCAGCCCAGCAGGCGATGGCGCTGTCGACGCTGCCGGTCGTGTTCTGCCAGGTCTTCAATATCGATGTGAGCGGGAGCGACGTGCCGGTCAAGGGTGTGGCGTCCATTCCGCCGCTGTCACCGCAGGTCCGCGCCTGGAAACAGCTCAACCCGAACCTCGCCGCAATCGGGGCCATCATCGGCGAGGGGCATGAAGACCTCGTTGCGGAGGCCCAGGTGGCCGCGGCGGAAAATGGCGTCACGCTGCATCTCCGCACCGCCACATCCGACCGCGAGACCCTGTACATGTTCAACCGCATGGCGCCGGATATCGATGGCTTCTGGTTATTTCCAGACAACCGCGTGCTGAGCGTCGCGATCCTGAAGGAGATGCTGAATTACGCGAGCCGCCACGAAGTGCAGATCGCCGTGTTCAACCCGGCGCTGCTGGCGCTCGGTGCGTCCCTGAGTATCAGTTCGGTCGACACGGACATCGCCGTTACGGCGCTCGAGGTCGCGGACCGGATCATCAACGGCGAGCTCGACGCCATTCCGGCGCGGACGCCTCTGCATCAGCTAGATGTGCGTTCGGCAAGCGGCGGCACTGCGGCGAAGGGCACCCAATGACGGCACGGCTCCGACACCTGCTTGAACGCTGCGCGTCGGGTGCGAGTGCTGCGGTGGGCCACCTGGGCGTCACCAGCGCGGGGCTGCGCGTGCTGCCACGGCGCATGCGAGTCGTGACCAGCCGGTTTGCCACCCGCCGCACGCGGTTCGCTGTCGGCACCCGGATCCGCATCCTGGCGAAACGAGCCGCCTCCCGCCGTGCTGCGCGTTCGCCGCGCGGGGGTAAGCGGGTGCTGATCCACGAGATTCTTACCCTGCAGATCATGATCACGGCCGTCATCGGCGCCCTGGCCATCGCCGGACTGTACTGGGGCGGCCAATGGGTACTGCAGGACAATTACAGCCGCTGGGCGCTGCAATGGACAGAGGAGCTGAACGAACTCGGAGCGCCTTTGTACCTGCTCAACGACGAGGAGGTGATCCTGCGGCTCGAGAGCTTCATCGCCAAATACCCGGAGATCAACCGGGTAACCTATTACTACGACGACGGCTCGACCCTCTACTCGATCCAGAATGCCGCGAGCGAGGCCCCGGCCGGGAAGCCGTTGACGGACGAGCTACTCGGCGATCTATCGGCGCTGGTCGGCACCGACAAGCCGTACCTTATCGACAGCAGCATCTTCGACGTCCGCACGTTCCGGATACTGGCCCCGATCTGGACCGAATCGATAGTCAGCGACGGTCTCTTCACTTTCGACCCAGAAGCGGCGGAGGCCAACAGCGCCAGGAACCTGGCCGGCTTCGTCGGGCTGGAGCTCGATTTCAGCTTCTTCCACGATCGCCTGGTCGCCAACATCAAGGTGGCGACGACGGTGCTCCTGATCCTGCTCATCATCTCGGGCTTTCTGGGTCGCCGGACGCTGCAGCGCGCCCTCATGGCGATCTCCGACCTGCAGCAGCCGATCGCGGAACTCGCGAAAGGTAACCTGTCGGTGGAGTTCAAGCCTGCGCAGCACCGCGAGATCTCCGAGATCGTGGAGGCGCTGGAATCCACCGCCTCGGCGCTCGGCGAGCGCAACGAAAAGCTGTCGCGGCTCGCCAATCACGATGCGCTGACCGGGCTCTTCAACCGGCGCCGGTTCGCGGAGGAGCTCAAGAAGGAAATCCTGAAGGTAGCGACCGGCAAGACCGCCGGCGCCCTGCTGTTCATCGACCTCGACCAGTTCAAATACGTGAACGATACCTGCGGTCATCCGGCCGGTGACCGGCTGATCCGGAAAGTGGCGGACCAGCTGGCGCGCTCCGCCGGGGAGCGCGGCATCGTGGCGCGGTTCGGCGGCGACGAGTTCGTCGTGCTG
>DATABW010000256.1:0-2812 GCA_036259375.1 Woeseiaceae bacterium | reverse complement strand
CCGCCGTCACGCCCGACGCGGAACGGACGCAGGTCCTCTTCGCTCAGGTCGAGCACGCGAATGATGCGCGGCGTCAGCGTCAGGATGATGTCCGTTTCCTGACTCTCACGACGGTTGTTCGCGAACAGCTGTCCAATGATGGGCAGATCGCTGAGCCCGGGGATGCCGCCCATGACGCGGCGCTCGTCATCACGGATGAGGCCCGCCAGCATGTTGGTCTCGCCGTCCTTCAAGCGGATCACCGTACTGATCGCGCGATTGCCGAACGTCGGCAATCCACCAAAGCCGGTCCCGGAAATGCTGCTCACCTGAATCTTGATGGCCAGCGACACATCATCGTCATGATGTGTACGCGGCGTGATGTCGATGTTGACGCCGACGTTCTCGTAATTGAATGACGTAATCGGCTGGGTCTGAACGCCGCCCGCCGCGATTGGCGCGAAGGTCGTCACCGGCACCGGCACGCGTTCGCCGAAGTTCGCCTGAGCGGCCACACCCTCCGAGGTGCGCAGCTGCGGGTTCGCGAGAATCCGCGTGCCGCTGTCGGTCTTTAACAGTCGGTAGTAAAGACCTGGCAACCCGGTCACGAAGACGTCCGACTGCGTGAGATTCCGCAAATCGCGCAACGTAAAGTCGTCGCGATTGACATCAGCGGCGCCGTTGAGGCCTGGTGAGCCCGGCGAGGCGAACTGCAGGCCGAACTCGCGCAGGCGCGTGCGATCCACCTCGAGCAGCTCGACGTCGATGATCACCTCGGGCCGCGCCTTGTCGATCGCGCTGATGATGCGCCCGGCTGCGGCAATGCGCTCGGGTGTGTCCTTGATCGTGATCGCGTTGGTCGCGGTCAGCGGAGCAATGCGGCGCGCGTCGACCACGATGCGGAGGATGTCGATCGTCTCCTTGAGGTCGGCGTTACTCAAATAGAAGGTCTGAACGATCTCTTCTTCGTATTCGCGCCGCTTGGCCGGCGTGTCGGGAATGATCGTCACCGTCCGCTGCCCGTTGGAACGCCAGAAGTTGCGGGTGACAGTCGATACCGAGTCCAAAGCATCGGCCAGCGAGGCATTCCGTAGATCCACGGTAATGGGCTGATCTCGAAATGCCGGATCGAAGACGATGCTGAGGTCCGCGTACTGGCCGATCGCGAGATACACCACGCGTGCGCTCGCGTCCCGGAACATCAGCGTATCGGGCAGCGTGACGTCCGCAGGCAGCATTTCGCCGGGAAGCGGCGCCTGCAGGCTTTGCGCGATGAGCGTTTCAAGCTGTGTCCTGCCGTCGTCAGCGACGTCGACCTTCGCGCGCAACTGCGCGCGCACGGTGTGCATCTCGTCCTGAACCAGACCGTTGGTCGGGTTGAGTTCGGCGGCGAGCTGATATTCGATGAGCGCTTCCTCGAACTTGCCGAGCGAGGCCAGACGGCGAGCCGTGGCGAAGTGGGCCTGAGACGCGCGGAGGCGCACCTGCTCGAGCGAGGTGCGCGCGCTCCTGTCGTTCGGGCGGGCGCGCACGAGTTTGGTGTACTCGATGACGGCACGATCCCAGTCCTGCTGGCTTTCGGCGAGCTGCGCGGCGCGACGCGTGCTGCTGGCGGCGCAGGCGGTCGCGGCGGCCGCCAGGCACACCATCACCAGGAGGCGCCTGAGCAGCGGCTGGATCCGGCTATGGCTTTTTGCCGGGAACTCCGTTTGTGATGACGTCAACGCCACGTGGAATCTGGAAGTCAAAGATCTTATCGGAAAGGTCACGATTCTCCTTGAGATTCGTGAAGACGAAACTCGAGCGCCCGCCCTGCCGGTCCAGCGCGACGAGCTGCCGAATCTGCAGGCTGGCCGGATCGACTGTGAGCATCAACCACTCGAACTCCGGATCCTGCTTCTTCGGTGTCAGCTTCAGACCGATGGTGCCCTGCGCAGCGCCCGGCACCTCTGTGAACTCCACGTTGAAATCGCGGACCAGGTGCCCCCGCCCAGTCAGAAACAGCGCGGGCGTCGTCTGGTTGCCGGACGGCATGGGGCTGACGATCACCTGCTTGTCGCGGGGAATGTATGAGTAGATGCGGTTGCCGTCCGAGACGAATTCCTTGCGCTCGGGTTTCGTGTAGACCCAGCGCATCCGGCCCGGCCGCTTGATCGCGACGGTGCCTTGCTCTGTCGTCTTGGTGCGCAGCAGCCCGCCCTGATACGACTGGACGAAGTCCGCTTCAAAGTCCTTGATCGTGTCGTAATGGGCCTGAATACGCGCCGCGAGTTGTTCGGCGGTTTCCTTGCCGGACTGTGCGGCCGTGCTGCCGGTCGACAGCGTGGCCAGGACGAGTAGAGCAGAGACAGCGGTCCTCATGATCATAAGACGCTGTCACTAGTATGAAGGTAAAAGCAGCGCGCCGTAGCTTCGCGCGCAGCCCGCGAGCGGCGCGGACGGGAAGGTTGGTGGACGGCAGGAGGATCGAACTCCCGACCTCTGCATTGCGAACGCAGCGCTCTCCCAGCTGAGCTAGCCGCCCAAACCCAATCGAGACAGCAATTATAGCGCAGCCCGAGCAGGACTGGTAGGGCTGGCGGCGTCCCCTGCGGCCGTTATTCCAACCACGCATGGAGCGTGTACTCGCCACGCACGTAATGCGCGCCGACCGCCTCATAAATCCGAATCGTGGGGAAGTTGTAATTCTGCGTCTGGCATTCGGCGACGCCGTCGCGCGCATGCGCCCACACGGTGCCGGCGCGAATGAGCCCCGCATAGGCCCCCGGCGTGTCGATCCGACACGCGCCCAAGCCGCCGCCGAAGACCGGCACCCCGCTTACAGTGGAAACGG
>DATABW010000255.1:0-4249 GCA_036259375.1 Woeseiaceae bacterium | reverse complement strand
GGCTGATGGCGCCGATCATCCTGTGCGGCATCAGCCAGCCGCCGCTTTTTACGATCTCTACCATGGAGCTCCGACCCGGTGAAAACGGAAATATACAGCGGGGAGCGTGAAAATTCTTGGGCTGGTCCGCATTACTCAGCGCGCGTGCCAGTATTCGCGGCGGTCCTTTCGCGTCTCGCTTTGCAGGACGGGGCCGGTATCGGGGCAAATGCGATAGCGGGTGGCTCCGGAAGTGGCTGTGTTGACGATACGGGCGCCGGCAGCTTCCCAGCGAGCGACGACCTCCGGCCTGGGGAAGCCCCAGCGGTTGTCGTAACCGGCCGACACGATCGCAACAGACGGCTGGAGGGCTTGCACGAAAGCGGGGGTCGAGGACGTGCGGCTGCCGTGGTGCGGAATAACCACGAGGTCGGCAGGCGACAACACGCCCGTACGCAGCAGGTGGCGTTCCGCCGGAGCCTCGATGTCACCCGTCAGCAGGAGGGCGTGTTCGCCCGTGCGGATTTCGAGAACGCAGGATCGATCGTTGTCCGAGGCGGCCGCGTAGCCCTGGCCCGGGTGAACGAACGCGAATCGAACGCCGTCCCAGGTCCACGCCTGTCCCCGCCGGCAGGCTCGATGACGCCGCTCGAGCGATTGCAATTCTTCACCGGCGAATATTTCCCGGACGTCGATGGCCTCCAGCAGCGATGCCGCGCCTCCCGCATGGTCGTTATCGCCGTGGCTGACGGCGAGCAGGTCGACTCTGCTCACCCCCAGCGAACGCAGGTAGGGCACGAGGACGAGCGCCCCGGTGTCGCTACCGCTGCGAAAAGACGGGCCTGTGTCGTAAACGAGCGTACGCCGGTGCGTCTGCAATACCAGTGACAATCCCTGTCCAACGTCAAGCGCGGTGAGATCGAGACAATTTGGCGGCGGCGGTGCCGGCTTGTACAGGACGACGGTGGCGGCGGCAATCCACGCGAGGCGCCGGCCGGGGAATCCCGGCGGCACGATCGCCCAGATCGCCGGCAGGCACGTGACCACCAACATCACCCCGGCGGTGCACGCGATGTGCGTGTGCGCCGCATCCCAACCCGCTACCGCTTGGACGACCCACAGGAGGACGCGCACGCTGTGCCACGCGACGACGAGCAACGCGTCTCCGAACCCGGCTGCCGGTCCGTCGAACAACAGGCCCAACAGGCCCGCCGGTACGGTGACCAGGTTGAACAGCGGCAGCACGAGCAGGTTGACGAGCGGCGCGAGCCATGCCGTGCGGCCGAACAGGATCGCGGTCAGCGGAAACAGCCCGAACAGCAGCGTGAGCTGCAGCGCCGCCACGTTCCAGGTGCCGTAAACCAGCCGCGGCGCCACCTGCGCGGTTGCGCCGGCATCCAGGAACCCGTGGTGGCGCGCCACCCACATGAGGATTGCGACCGCGGCGAAAGACAGTTTGAAACCGGGCGCGTGCAGGGCCAGCGGATCGGTTGTCACGATCGCGATACAGGTGAGCGCGAGTACGCGGCTTGCCCGGAGTTGCCGCCGCAGGAGCCCTGCGCCCAGCACGAGCAGCGCCATCAGCATCGCGCGCCGCACGGGAATGGCGAACCCCGACACCTCCGAGTACACGATTGCCGCCGCTACCGCGACCAGGGCGGCACCGTCCCGCACATTGACGCGGCGGCAGAACGGCGCGATCACGATCCACGCCAGGAGGTAGGCGCCGCCCGCCGCCATCGCAATGTTCATGCCGGAAATCGCCATCAGGTGGCTGGTGCCGGTCGCGGCATACCGATCCCATTCGGCCCGGCTGATCTCATGTGTGGCGCCGACGGTGATCGCGAGCAGCACGGCGGTCGCGGAATTGCGGCCCAACACCGCGATCGTACGGTCGACGAGCCGCTGCCGAAGCGCGGGCATGCCGGCGACCGCCTCGTGTACGAGCCTCGCGTTCTCCGGGCCGTTGACTACGTACCCGGTCGCGCCGATGCCCTGGCGGAACAACCAGTGCTCGTAATCGAAGCGCAGCGGATTGGAAAACCCTCTCGGCCGGCGCAACCGGACCTGGAGCGTCCAGGTCTCCCCGATCCGCGGCACCTCGGGCGCGTCGTACCAGCTCAGGCGAATGCGCGACGGCAGCGACCTGTCCCCTTGCGTCGCCAGCAACAAGCGCACCGGGTTGGCGCGCGTATCAGTGAACTCGAGAACGCGCCCAACGGCCGTGACGGTCTCGCCTTCCCGCGCCCGCGGCAGGCGATCCTCGATCACGGCGCGCGCGGCGAAACCGACAATGCAGGCGCCCAGCAGAAAGCAGGCCGCGGGACGGGACCAGCGGAAGCCGAGCCCGACCGCTGCGAGAGTGGACACACCGCCGAAAAGCCACCCCGGCGGCAGCTGGTTTCCGAGCTGCAGGCACCACGCACCGGCGAGCGCAAAGAGGCAGTATTGCAGCATGTTCCGCGTCCTTGCGGATCTCCGGCGGTCGAAGCCGCTGCAGTCGCGCCCGGAGCGGCGCGTGTCCTTCCAAGACCCCGCTGGGTATCATGCGTGGCATGACCCTCGCGCCATTGCCTCGATAGAACCGCGCCCGGCTATTCATGCCCAGACGATTTTTTCGGAAGTTCGCGTTGAAACGCGACACTTTCCACGGAAGGTGGTATCTAGCGCCGTTCGATCACCTGCTGCACGATCCCAACCTGTGGGGGATACGCCGGCGCAATGTCGTGCCGGCATTCGCGCTCGGGCTGTTTCTCGTGTTCCTTCCGGTGCCCGGCCACATTCTGATTGCTTCGCTCCTGGCGCTCGTGCTGCGCATCAACCTGCCGGTCGCCGCGCTGACGACGCTGATCAGCAATCCGCTGACCATGGGGCCGATCTTTTACCTCGCTTACCGCGTGGGCCAACGCCTGCTCGAGGTGCCGCCGCAACCGTTCACGTTCGAGTTCTCCTTCGACTGGCTGACCGGTCGTTTTCTCGTCATCTGGCAGCCCCTGCTGCTCGGGTCCCTGCTGCTCGGGACCTTGGCGGGCCTGCTCGGCTATATTGCGCTCGACCTGCTGTGGCGGGCGTCGACAGCGGATTACCTGGAAGCCCGCCGCCGCCGCCGGCGGTAGCAGGGTGGGTCTATAACGTGCCCGATTTGAGGCAGCCGTTTTCGAGCGTCAGCACGCGATCCATGCGGCGGGCGATGGCATGGTCGTGGGTCACGATGACGAGGCTGGTCTTGAGCTCCTGATTCAGCTCCAGCATGAGCTTGAGCACCTGCTCGCCATTGCCCGCGTCGAGGTTGCCCGTAGGTTCGTCGGCGAGCACGAGCTTCGGGCGCGTAACGAGCGCGCGCGCAACGGCCGCGCGCTGGCGTTCGCCGCCGGAGAGTTCCCCGGGTTTGTGCGTGAGGCGCTCAGCGAGCCCGACCCGTTCGAGCAGCGCCCTGGCTTGCTCGAGGGCGGCTCTTCGGCGCATATGGCGTATGAGTAGCGGCATCGCGACGTTCTCTTCCGCCGTAAACTCCGGCAACAGGTGGTGGAACTGGTAGACGAAACCCAGAAAGCGGTTCCTCAACTCGCCTTTGGCGACCTCGTCCGCTGTCGCCATCGAACGGCCGCCGACGATCACCTCGCCCGAGGTGGGCTCGTCGAGGCCGCCCATGATCTGCAGGAGCGTGGTCTTTCCCGATCCGGACGCGCCGACGATGGCGAGCCGTTCCGCCGCGCGCACCGTCAGGTCGACACCGGAGAGCACCTCGAGCATCGCGTGAGCTTCGCGGAAGCGCCGCACCACTGAACGGCACTCGAAGACGACGGAATCGCCGGTTGCGCCGGCAGGCACTTCATTCATAACGCAGCGCCTCCGCCGGCATAGTGCGGGCACCGCGCCAGGCCGGGTATACGGTCGCCAGCAGCGCCAGCACGAACGCGATGACGCAAATCCTGACGAGGTCGGAGATGCGAACGTCGGCCGGCAGGTCGCTTATGAAGTACACGTCCGCCGCGAGGAACTTGATGCCGAATGTCGATTCCATGAAGGTCACGATGGTCTCCAGGTTCGTTGCCAGCAAGACGCCGGCCAGCAATCCTCCGAGGGTTCCGACGAGTCCGATGATCGTGCCTTGCGTCATGAAGATGCCGAGAATGCTCGACGGACGGGCGCCGACGGTACGCAATATCGCGATGTCCGCCTGCTTGTCCTTCACGACCATGACCAATGTCGAGACGATGTTGAAGGCGGCGACCGCGATCACCATCAGGAGAATGACGAACAGTATGGA
>DATABW010000254.1:0-5056 GCA_036259375.1 Woeseiaceae bacterium | reverse complement strand
GCTTCGCGGACATCCTGGGGGATGCCCGCCTCGATGAGCCCTGTTACGGGGGCCGGCCGGCCGGGCCTACTGCGCGTTCTCCTGCGGTTCGGGCGGCGACTCCGGGGTGATATTCAGCGGCCTCTCGGTACGGGGCTTGCACCGTCCCCCGCTCGCTTCCGGCTCGCTCTTGCCGGCCCGGATAACCCGCCTGTTTGTCCCCATCGACGTCCTGAGCCGAAACTAGCCTCGAACCGCCAAAAATACAAGTGGGAGCCCGCATTGCGGGCGAAATCGGAAACGCGGCCTCGTGTCCGGCATCGCCCGCACTGCAAACTGCCGGGGCTCTGAGGCTCTAATGCACCACCGGCGACACCGGACGGTCGCTCTCCTCGCCGAACATCGCGCGGTCGAAGACATTGACGAGCGCATCGGTATCCTGCGCACCCATCACGAGCAGACGCCGGTTGATCAGGAAATCCGGAACCCCGGTCACCCCGCTCTTGCGGATCTGCGCTTCCTGCGACAGGACCTCCTGGCGCGAGGCCGGATCGTCCAGCGTGCGGTTGATGCCTCTGGACGTCAGCCCGACGCGCTCACCCAATTCGACCAGCGCGTCGCGCTGGGACAGGTCGCGGCCTTCCTCGAAGAAGCCCTTGAAAAGACTTTCGGCCACAGCCGTGACGGCGACTCCCTCGACTTCGGCCAGCTTCACCACACGGTGGGCATCGACGGTGTTCGGTATCCGCCTTATCGCTTCGAAACGGAACTCGATTCCCTCGGCCTTGCCCGCTGCGGCCAGGTCGTCGAGCGCCCGGGCGGGCCGGTCCGAGGTACCGAAGCGGGACGCGAGGTATTCGTGGAACGACATGCCCTCGGCGGGTACTTGCGGATTCACCCGGAAAGGAAACCAGCTCACGGCCGTCGGGCCATGGACCGCGAGCAGCGCGTCGTCGAGCCGTCGCTTCCCCAGGTAGCACCAGGGACAGGCAAGGTCGGCAATCATGTCGACCTGCAGCGTCGCCAGCGAGCCGCTGTCCCCGTGTCGCGGCACTTTGACCAGGTTCGGATTCATCGATGTCACCAGGGCTCCTGTCGGTCGGCAGATGGAAATAAAATGTGGGTTGGCGCTCGGCGATTCAAGGCGGGGCGGCTCCGATAGGACGCCCCGGACAAAATCCCTGCAATAATGGGGGGCGCCGCGTGGTCTATATAGACCGAAGTCCCACCAGGGAGGCCTCAAATTGCTTATTCGAAAACCTGCCGATATTCGCCCTTCCGAGATCACCAGCGAAATCAATTACCTGAACAGGCGACGATTTCTGGAAGCCGGAGCGCTGGTCGGCGCGGCTTGGGCCTCCGCGCCGGCGGCCGCGGCAGTCGTGCCGGCGGCACGGGGCGCCGAATTGCCCGACGTCGCCAAAAGCGGCTTGAGCACGGGCGAGGAGCCCAACAGCTACGAAGATATTACCACTTACAACAATTTCTACGAATTCGGCACCGGTAAGAGCGATCCGTGGCGCAATGCACAGGCATTCCAACCAAGACCATGGTCCATAGCGGTTTCCGGCCATGCGGCGAAAACCGGCAGTTTCGACCTCGAGGATTTCGTCAAGCCGCACCGGCTGGAAGAGCGGATCTACCGCATGCGCTGCGTCGAAGCGTGGTCGATGGTCATTCCGTGGGTCGGCATACCGCTTGCCGACTTCATCCGGCAGTTCGAGCCCACGTCGCGTGCGCGCTTCGTTTATTTCGAGACCCTGAACGATCCCCAGCAGATGCCGGGCGTACGCGCGCCGATACTCGACTGGCCTTACCGCGAAGGGCTTACGATGGCCGAAGCCATGCACCCGTTGACGATTCTCGCGGTCGGCCTCTACGGCGAAGTGCTGCCGAACCAGAACGGCGCACCGCTCAGGCTCGTGGTGCCATGGAAGTACGGCTTCAAGGGGATCAAGAGCATCGTGAAGATGAGCTTCGTCGAAAAGATGCCGGCGACGACCTGGGCCATGGCCGCTCCCGACGAGTACGGCTTCTATGCCAACGTGAACCCGGAGGTCGATCATCCTCGCTGGAGCCAGGCCCGCGAACGCCGCATCGGAGCCGGCATTTTCGCCGGCAAACAGCCTACGCTGATGTTCAACGGCTACGCCGAGCAAGTGGCCCACCTGTACGAAGGCCTGGATCTCCGCAAGAACTTCTAGCGGATCGCGGGAGCCGGTTTAACGGGCAAACGACCGGCAGGTGCCGCATCGCCGCCGCTAACTGCACAATTCCCGCCTGGCGAGCATCGACACAATTTGAACATACTCACGCAAATTCGCTTCGTCTGGAAGCCGCTGGTATTCGCGGCGAGCGTTGCGCCTGCCGTCCTCGTGTTCACCGATGCCGCAGGCATTACCGGGGGCCTGGGCGTCAACGCCGTCGAGGACATTCAGGACCGCTTCGGCAACTGGGGCCTGCGATTCATTATGATCACGCTCGCGGTAACTCCGCTTCGGCAGCTGACGGGGCTCAACTGGCTGACCCGCTTTCGCCGCATGCTCGGCCTGTTCGCATTCTTTTACGTGCTGCTGCACTTTCTCACCTGGCTGTTCCTGGACCAGGGGCTGTTGCTGTCCGCCATCCAGGAAGACATTTTCGAGCGACCCTTCATCACGGTGGGGTTCACGGCCTTCCTGCTGTTGATCGCCATGGCAGCAACCTCGCCCGTGGCGATACGCCGGCGGATGGGGAAACGCTGGCAGACACTGCATAACAGCATTTACCTCGTCGGGCTTCTCGGTGTCATTCACTACTGGTGGCAGGTAAAGCTGGATACCCGGGAGCCGGCGATCTACGCCGTGATTCTCGCGGTGCTGCTCGGCTACAGGCTGCAGCGCAGGCTGCGCCCGGCACGCGCACATAGCGCCCGGGCAGCGTCATAGCATCCCCGCGGGGAGTCTCCAGCCAGCCGGGAGAAGGCAGGCCATCTTCCCTCGGCGTAAACTGTGCAGCCTGCCACCGGCAGCACGGAAAGGGACGATAATGGCAATTGCCGCCTGGAAACGGCTCGAGAAAAGCGCTGCTTACCAGCGCAAGAAGCTGCGTCTGAAGAGGCTCATCGGGAAAGAGCCGCGCCTCCGGACAGACATCGACATCCGCACACTCGAAGAAGGGGGCTGGCGCTACCATCCTGACGCACTGGATCGCGAGAGCGTCGTCTACTCCCTCGGGATCGGCAAAGACGTGGAATTCGATCGCGCGCTGATGCGTCGGTACGGCCTGCAGGTGCACGCTTTCGACCCGACCCCGTCCACGGGAGAGTGGCTGCGCGAAAACCCGCAAGGCCCTGGTTTCCACTTCCATCCCTGGGCCGTTACGGCCGAGGACGGCAATCTGACGCTGTACCCGCGGATCCGGAAGGACGGCAGCAGGTCGTCGGTGATGTACACGATGGTGGCAAACGAATCGGCGCGGGAGGCCGCGATCGAGGTGCCCGCCTACAGCCTCGGGAGCATTGCCGCCACCCTCCGGCACCGCCGGCTGGATTTGCTGAAGATGGACATCGAAGGCGCCGAGTACGCCGTGCTGGATAGTCTGCCCGATCTCGCTGTCCAACCGAAGCAACTGCTGGTGGAATTCCACCACCGGTTCGCCGGAATCGGTCCGGCGCGGACCGTCGAGGCGGTGGAGGCACTCCGGCGGCTCGGCTATCGCTTATTCGCGATATCGGACACGGGGCGGGAGTTGTCGTTTCTCCGCGCCATAACATAGGGGATAGATATGACGAAGCATGCCAGAAGTACCGGCCTCATCCTGGTTCTCGCGTGCGCGGCAGGGGCCTGCGCCGCTCCCGGTTACCACCCTCCCGATCGGCCGCGGGCATCGGAGACCTGCCCGATCAACGAGGTGTGGGTGTGCACCGACCGCCATCCGTCGCGCCTCGAAAGTGAAAACGAACCACCGATGATGTGTACGTGCGAGCGCATCGGGAACATACATTGACGCAGCCCGCCGGCTGACCCGCAAAAAAAAAGCCCCGCCGTAGCGGGGCTTTCGGTTTCGCGTCGTCGAAACGAGCGGTCGATTACATCATGCCGCCCATGCCGCCCATGCCGCCCATGTCGGGCACTGCCGGGCTTTCTTCCTTCGGCGCTTCGGCGACCATCGCTTCGGTCGTCAGCAACAGTCCCGAGACCGATGCAGCATTCTGCAGCGCGTAGCGCGTGACCTTGGTCGGGTCGAGAATGCCCATCTCGATCATGTCGCCGTACTCGCCGGTTGCGGCGTTGTAGCCGTAATTGCCCTTGCCTTCGGCAACTGCGTTCAACACCACGCTGGCGTCGCCGCCGGCGTTCTTCACGATCTGCCGCAGCGGCTCTTCCACCGCCCGGCGCAGGATGTTGATGCCGACCGTCTGGTCGTCGTTATCGCCTTCGAGCTTCTTGATCGCGGCCACGGCGCGGATGAAGGCAACTCCGCCTCCCGCTACGACGCCTTCTTCGACGGCAGCGCGGGTAGCGTGCAACGCGTCTTCGACGCGCGCCTTCTTTTCCTTCATCTCCACTTCGGTGGCGGCACCGACCTTGATGACGGCAACACCGCCGGAGAGCTTCGCAACGCGCTCCTGCAGTTTTTCCTTGTCATAGTCGGAGCTCGACTCCTCGATCTCGGCATTGATCTGCTCGACCCGGCCCTTGATGTCCTCGGCCCGGCCCGCGCCGTCGATGATCGTGGTGTTTTCCTTGGTGATCTGCACCTTCTTGGCTTCGCCCAGGTCTTCGATCGTCGTCTTCTCGAGGGACAGGCCGACTTCCTCGGAAACCACCTGGCCGCCGGTCAGCACCGCGATGTCCTGCAGCATGACCTTGCGGCGATCGCCGAAGCCCGGAGCCTTGACCGCACACACCTTCACGATGCCGCGGATGTTGTTCACGACCAGCGTCGCCAGTGCTTCACCCTCGACGTCTTCGGCGATGATCAGCAGCGGACGCCCCGCCTTCGCGACGCCTTCCAGCACCGGCAACAGGTCGCGGATGTTCGAGATCTTCTTGTCGTGCAGCAGCACGAGCGGATTCTCGAGCTCCGAGCTCTG
>DATABW010000253.1:0-2424 GCA_036259375.1 Woeseiaceae bacterium | reverse complement strand
CGTGCAGGAGCTGTTGGGCCACGCCAATATCAGCGCGGCCCAGGTCTATACCCATCTTGACTTCCAGCACCTGGCCCAGATATACGACCAGACACACCCACGCGCGCGCGCCCGGACGAAGACGAAAGACTGACCTCCGGCCGCGCCCGGGCATCGCTGGCCGCGGCGCCGACAGCCGGGTTCCGGCAGCGTTCGATGGAGGAATTCCGGAATGGACCAGTTTCGCGGGACGACGATTGTCTCGGTTCGCCGCAATGGCCGCGTCGCCATCGCGGGCGACGGCCAGGTCAGCATGGGCAACACCGTCATGAAGGGGAATGCCCGCAAGGTGCGCTCCCTGGCGAACGGCCGGGTGATAGCCGGATTCGCGGGCGGCACAGCCGACGCGTTCACGTTGTTCGAGCTCTTCGAAAGCAAGCTCGAGCGCTACGGCAATCTCACCCGCGCGGCAATCGAGCTGGCGAAGGACTGGCGCACGGATCGCCGCTTGCGCCGGCTGGAGGCGCTTCTTTGCGTCGCCGACGTCGAGAAGTCGTTCATCGTCACGGGCAACGGAGACGTGATCGAGCCCGAGAACGACCTGATGGCGATCGGCTCCGGCGGGCCGTTTGCGCAGGCCGCCGCGCTCGCGCTCCTCGACAACACCGAGCTCGACGCCCGGACGATCACCGAAAAGGCGCTGATGATCGCGGGGGAGATCTGCGTCTTCACCAACCAGAACATCGTCGTCGAAGAGTTACCGGCTTCGACGCCGCAGGAAGCCTGAACCATGTCGGAGATGACACCCCGCGAAATCGTCCAGGAACTGGACAAGCACATTATCGGCCAGGATGAGGCCAAGCGAGCCGTCGCCATTGCGCTGCGTAACCGCTGGCGCCGCGTGCAGGTGGACGAGCCGCTGCGCAGCGAGATCACGCCCAAGAACATACTGATGATCGGGCCGACCGGCGTCGGCAAGACTGAAATTTCGCGGCGACTCGCGAAACTCGCGCGCGCTCCCTTTGTGAAAGTCGAGGCCACCAAGTTCACGG
The DNA here is from genome assembly GCA_036259375.1 of Woeseiaceae bacterium. GTDB lineage: Bacteria > Pseudomonadota > Gammaproteobacteria > Steroidobacterales > Woeseiaceae > IDS-8. The sequence continues at coordinate 1,393 of DATABW010000253.1, read as the reverse complement.
AGATCGGTTACGTCGGACGCGAGGTCGACAGCATCATTCGCGATCTCATGGACACCTCCGTGAAGATGACGCGCGAGCACGCGATGTCGAAGGTCCGCTACCGGGCCGAGGATGCGGCCGAGGAGCGCATTCTCGATGCGCTGCTGCCGCCGGCGCCGCACGGCGCCGTTCGCGGCGAGGACGAGCCCGCGCCGCGCAACGACAACGATACCCGGCAGAAATTCCGGAAGATGCTGCGCGAGGGCAAGCTGGACGACAAGGAGATCGAGGTGGACCTCCAGGCGATGCCGATGGGGGTGGAGATCATGGCGCCTCCCGGCATGGAAGAAATGACGAGCCAGCTGCAGGGCATGTTCCAGAACCTTTCCGGCAGCCGCAGGAAGACGCGGAAGCTCAAAGTCAAAGAGGCGATGAAGCTCCTCACGGACGAGGAAGCGGCGAAGATGCTGGACGATGAGGAGGTGAAGTCGCAGGCACTCCAGGCCGTGGAGCAGCAGGGCATCGTGTTCCTCGACGAGCTGGACAAGATCGCCAAGCGGTCGGAAACGATGGGCGCCGACGTATCGCGCGAGGGCGTGCAGCGCGACCTGCTCCCGCTCGTGGAAGGCGCGACGGTCAACACCAAGTACGGCATGGTCAAGACCGATCACATCCTGTTCATCGCATCGGGCGCATTCCACGTGTCCAAACCATCGGACCTGATTCCGGAGCTGCAGGGCCGCTTTCCGATCCGCGTCGAGCTGGACTCGCTCAAGACGGAGGACTTCGTGCGCATCCTCACCGAGCCGGATGCGTCGCTGACGGCGCAGTACAGCGCACTCCTGAAGACGGAAGGCGTCACGCTCGAGTTCACCGAAAGCGGCGTCAAGCGCATTGCGGAGGTCGCTTACCATGTCAACGAGAACACGGAGAATATCGGCGCACGGCGCCTGCACACGGTCATGGAGCGCCTGCTCGAAACCGTTTCCTTCGAGGCTTCGGACAGGTCCGGCGTAGCCGTGCAGATCGACGCAGGCTATGTCGACGATCACCTGGCGGAACTCTCCCGCGACGAGGACCTGAGCCGCTACATCCTGTGACCCGCGAACGCGCAGTGGAACACACGCCCGTCGAGATCCGGCTCCGCAAGGGGGCCCGCGTGCTGGCGATCGAGTTCGACAACGGCAAGCACTTCGAGCTGCCGTTCGAGTACCTGCGCGTGCATTCGCCCTCGGCCGAAGTGAAGGGGCACGGACCCGGTCAGGAGGTGCTGGTCACCGGCAAGGAAGCAGTGCGCGTGGCCACGATCGAGCCGGTCGGGCACTACGCGATCCGGCTCGTCTTCGACGACGGCCACAACACGGGGCTTTACACCTGGAAATACCTCTACGAGCTCGGACAGGAACGCGATGCG
>DATABW010000252.1:0-11364 GCA_036259375.1 Woeseiaceae bacterium | reverse complement strand
CGGATGTGTGGCCGGCGCGCGCCGACGAGCTGGCGGAGGTGCAGCGCGACGGCCCGCGCAGTCCGGACGACGAGCAGCGCGCGCGCCGCCCGGGACCGCGGCAATGAGATCCCGCCTCCACTGCGCCGGGTGGGCGATCGCCGCGGCCGCCCTCGGCGGCTGCGAGGGCATCCAGAGCGCGCTCGATCCCGCGGGGCCCCATGCCGCGCTCATCGCGCGCGAGACGGGTTATCTGTTCGCGATGGCCGGCACTGTGTTCACGATCGTGATGCTCGCCCTCGCTTACGCGCTGTTCCACCGGCGAGCGGGGCGCCAGCCGGTCGCCGACGGAACTCTCGCGCGCTGGGTCGGCGGCGCACTCGCCGTCACGGTGGTAATCCTGCTCGTCAACCTCGTCGTGGACCTGCGCACGCAGCGTGCGCTGGCCGGGATCGGCAGTGACGAGGCACTCAGCATCGAAGTGACCGGTCACCAGTGGTGGTGGGAAGTCGAGTACGTGCACGAGCAGCCGAGCCGCCGCCTGCGCACCGCCAACGAAATCCACATTCCGGCCGGCCGGCCGGTGCTCATCGAGCTCCGCTCCGCCGACGTCATCCACTCGTTCTGGGTGCCGAAGCTGCACGGTAAGCACGACATGATCCCCGGCTATACGCGCACGATCCGCCTCCAGGCGGACGCGCCAGGCGTGTTTCGCGGCGAGTGCGCCGAGTTCTGCGGGCACCAGCACGCGAACATGGCGCTGTACGTCATCGCGCACCCGGTGGAGGAGTTCGATCGCTGGTACGCGCAGCAACTGCTGCCGGCGCCGCCGCCCGCCGATGCTCACGCGGAAGCAGGGCAGCGGGTGTTCCTTTCGAAACCCTGCATCGTGTGCCACACGATCCGCGGGACGCCGGCGGGCGGCCGGGCCGCGCCGGACCTCACGCACCTCGCGAGCCGCCGCACGTTGGCCGCCGGGACGCTGCCGAACACGCGCGAGCACCTCGCCGGCTGGGTGCTCGATCCGCACAGCGCCAAACCCGGTGTCCGCATGCCGCAGAACCGGCTGAGCCGGAACGAGCTGGACGCGCTGCTCACTTATCTCGAGGGGCTGCGCTGAACATGAGCACGGACGAGGTGCTCGCGAGCGAGCGCAGGCAGCTCGACGAGACCTGGTCGGGACGCCCCGGCTTCATTGGCTGGCTCACGTCGGTCGATCACAAGTCGATCGGGCGCCGCTACATCGTCACGGCACTGGTGTTCTTTGCGCTGGCCGGCATCGACGCGCTCGTCATGCGCCTGCAGCTCGCCACGCCGGAGAGCGAGCTGCTCGGGCCCGACCTCTACAACCAGTTCTTCACCGTGCACGGCACCACGATGATGTTCCTGTTCGCGGTGCCGATCGTCGAAGCGCTGGGCATCTATTTCGTGCCGCTCATGATCGGCGCGCGCAACGTCGCCTACCCGCGGCTCAACGCGCTCGGCTACTGGGTGTACCTCATCGGCGGCGTGTTCCTGTGGACGTCGTTCGCGATCGGTGTCGGACCCGACACCGGCTGGTTCAGCTACGTCCCGCTCTCCGGGCCTGAGTTCACGCCCGGCAAGCGCGCGGACGTGTGGGCGCAGACCGTGACCTTCACGGAGATCGCGGCGCTCATCGCGGCCGTCGAGATCATCGTCACCACGTTCAAGCTCCGCGCGCCCGGCATGACGTTGAACCGCCTGCCGCTGTTCGTGTGGTCGATGCTCGTTACCGCCTTCATGGTGCTGTTCGCGATGTCCACGGTCGCGACCGCCAGCATCATGCTCGCGCTGGACCGCCTGGTCGGCATGCACTTCTTCAATCCGGCCGAGGGCGGCGATCCGCTGCTGTGGCAGCACCTCTTCTGGTTCTTCGGACACCCGGAGGTGTACATCATCTTCCTGCCGGCGACGGGAATGATCTCGACCGTGCTGCCGGCGTTCACGCGCCGGCCGGTGTTCGGCTACACGATCCTGGTGTTCGCGCTGCTCACCACCGGCTTCATGAGCTTCGCGCTGTGGGTGCACCACATGCTGACGACCGGCATTCCGCACCACGGCTCGAGCTTCTTCACGGCGGCCAGCATCCTGATTGCGATCCCGAGCGGGATCCAGGTGTTCTGCTGGATCGCGTCGATCTGGTCGGGTCGCCCGGTGTTCCGCACGCCGCTGCTGTTCGTCGCCGGCTTCCTGTTCATGTTCGTGATGGGCGGCCTGACCGGTGTCATGGTGGCGGCGATCCCGTTCGACCAGCAGGTGCACGACACCTTCTTCGTGGTCGCGCATTTTCATTACGTGCTGGTCGGCGGCTCCGTGTTTCCGATATTCGCGGCGATCTATTACTGGTTTCCGAAGCTCACCGGGCGGATGTTGTCCGAGACGCTCGGGCGCTGGCATTTCGGGCTGTTCTTCGCAGGGCTCAATCTCACGTTCTTCCCGATGCACGCGCTCGGCCTGGCCGGCATGCCGAGGCGCGTGTACACGTACCGTGACGAGCTCGGGTGGGGCGATCTCAACCTGCTGGCAACGATCGGCGCGATCGTGCTTGCCCTCGGCGTGGTCGTGTTCGCGGTCAACGTGGTCACGAGCCTGCGGCGCGGCGAGAGCGCTCCCGACGATCCGTGGGGCGCGGACTCGCTCGAATGGGCCACGAGCTCGCCGCCGCCGGCGTACAACTTCCACCCGGTGCCGGCAGTCGGGAGCCGGTCGCCGATGTGGAGCGCGCCGCCCGACCTGCCGCAGGTGACCGGCCTGGCCTTCGACAAGATGGAACAGCTCGTGACCTCGACGCTCGATGCGGTGCCGGACAACCGGCAGGAAATGCCGGGGCCGACGATCTGGCCGTTCGTCGCGGCGCTGGCGATCGGCGTTACTTTCATCACCTCGATCTTCACCCCCTGGGGCGCGGTGCTGGGCGCGGCCCTGTTGCTGCCACCGCTGCTGAAGTGGGGCTGGCCGAAGCCGAAGCACGAGGTGCACGCATGACCGAAGCGGAGCGGCCGGTGATCGATGCGGCGAAGCTCCCGTCGATCACCTTCGGTTATCACGGCACCACCTGGTGGGCGACGGCGGCGTTCATGGTCATCGAAGGCACGACGCTGATCGTGCTGCTGGTGTCCTACGTCTACCTGCGCCGCAACTTCGTCGAGTGGCCGCCGCCGCCGACTGCATTGCCCGATCTCCTGGTGCCGACGATCAACCTGGCGCTGCTGCTGTTTACGATCGTGCCGATGGCGCTCGCGCGGCGGGCGGCACACTCGCTCGACCTGCACGGCGTGCGCGTTTTTCTCGTGAGCGCCGTGCTGCTGGCAGCCGTCACGGTCGTGTTGCGGGGCTTCGAATTCGCGGCGCTGAACGTGCGCTGGGACTCGGACGCGTACGGCTCGTCATTGTGGATGCTGCTGGGGCTGCACACCACGTTACTGGTCATTGATCTGCTGGAGAGCGGCGCGATCGCCGCGCTCATGTTCAGCAAGGGCCGCGAGCCCAAGCACTTCGTCGACGTGGAGGAGGCCGCGGTCTACCAGTGGTTCCTCTCGATTTCGTACGTGCCGGTGTACGTGCTGATCTTCCTCGGCCCGCGATTGCTTTAGAGGCGGTTCCAATGGCAGGAAAGAAGTTCGGCCACAGCGAGGCTCCGGAACGCGAGCAGGTCAGGCAGGTGCTGGGGATTTTCGGCGGCCCGATCGCTGTGCTCGCCAGCATGCAGGCGAAGTACCTGGTCGTGCCCTGGGCCTGCGGCGCCGCCGCGGGAACCATCGCGCTGCACGTCACCGCGCTGGCGGCGTTGCTGCTGTCGGCCTTCATCGGCCTGCTCGCTTTTCGAAGCTGGCGTGGCGCGGGCGCCGGCTGGCCGGACGAGGAGGGCGGTGCCCGGGGCCGTTCGCGTTTCATGGGCGTGCTGGGGATGATGCTTTCCGCGATATCGGCGCTGGTGATCGTCGCGCAGTGGTTGCCGGACCTGATGGTGCTTCCCTGCCACTGATGCCCTGCGAGCCCCTATAGGAGGAATGGCACCGCTCCCACGTCACCCCGGCGCCCGAAACAGCATCTCCTGCTTCCCGTCCGCCAACAACCTCCCGCGCTCGATCACGAACCCGCCCATGATCCTCCCGAGGTCCTCCGGCGAATAGCGCGGCGCCTTGATCTCCGTGGCGGCAAAGCCGCGGTCGACGAGCTTCAGGTCGGGCGTCGGAAAGAAACGCCCCGGCCGCTCCGGCATCGTCCGCTCGGAATACACGATCAGCGCGTGCGCGAGCGCGCCGGGGCGAGTGCGGGCGGCGATGGCGCTCATCAGCGCCGTCAACGCGGCCGGTGTGAGGTAGTTCGGCAGGTCCCAGCAGAACACCAGGTCCAGCGCATCCTCTTCGCCCCGGTACGGCGGCAGGAAGGTTTCAGCGCGCGCGAGGAGGTCGTCCGCCGATTCCGCTTCCGCGTTCATGCGGCCGATGCCGTCGTCCGAGGCGAAATCCACGATCTCCACGCGGCAGCGGAACTGCCCCAGCAGGTCGAGCATCGGCGTCGATGCCGGACCGAGGTCCAGCACGACGTGACGCCCGCCCGCCTCGAGCTTGTCCACGATCGAGCGAAAGAGCGGTGCATTGAGCGCCTCCGGTTTCTCCATCGGCGCCCGGGCGGTCGCCCCGCCCATCGATGCACTCACGGCCATGCTTCGCCTCCGGGCGGAGGCGTCAACCGGAGACCGCTTCCTTGGCGCCGTTCGCGGCCGCGACTCGCGGCTCGGAAATCTTCCCGGTCGGCCGCTCGGCCGACTTGCCGGCGCCCTGCTGCATGTTCATTTTCGAAAGGGCCTTGTCGACCTCTTCCTGGTCCATCTCGATCGAGCCCTTGAACTTGCAGCCTTCCTCGATGCCGACTTTCGGCGCCGTGATGTTGCCGCGAACGTGCGCGTTGGCGTGCACGTTCACCCGCTCCGTTGCGTACAGGTCGCCTTCCGTCGTGCCGTCGACCGTGATCGACCGCGCGTAGACGTCGGCCTTGACCTTGCCTTCCTTGCCGATCGTCAGGTTGGCATTTTTCAGCTGCACGGTGCCGCTGATGTCGCCTTCGATGCGCAGGTCCTCGTCGCCGCGAACGTCGCCGTTGATCTGGATCGACCGCCCGATCACGGCGACATCGCCGCCGTGGCTCGCCGGCTTCGGGGCTGCCGGGGCAAAGCTGCGCGAAGGTGCTGCGGCCGGCCGGCTGTCCATCCCCTCGTCCGGTCCCTTTTCTTTCTTGTCTCTGTCGAACATCGGTGTATCTCCCGCCCAAGTGAGCGCGAACAAGTAGCATGCGGCCCGACCGGTAGACAAGTGTCTCCAAGCGGCGACAGAACCGTTGTGCGTGGCCGCCGGCCGGAGGTAGACTCACCCGCCGCGTGGGGCGGTAGCTCAGCTGGGAGAGCGTCGCGTTCGCAATGCGAAGGTCGGGAGTTCGATCCTCCTCCGCTCCACCACCTTTTCCTGAGCCGGCCCTGCCGTCAAGGTGCGCCGCCCTCGTTCCGATGCGTCTCTGGTCACTTCATCCGCGCTATCGCGACGCGAAGGGACTGGTTGCCCTATGGCGCGAGCATCCCCTGTTAGACGGTCGCCGGGGGATTGCCGATTGGGAGGCCGACCGGTAGTCGCGGAACACCTGCGCGTTATTCCACTACAGAATACCCCGCATCCAGCGGGTGCCCTTTACCAATCTCCGGCCGGGAACTCGCCATACCGGCTGCAGTCACAGCCTCACAACAATCGTGACAGTTGGGGCACCAAAACCATGAAACCCCTGCATCGCCTCTGGACGGTCTTCGTGCCGGCCTGCCTGTTGGCCGCGTGCCAGCCCTCACCGGAAACGACAGCGGTCGAGGAGTCGCCCAAAACCGCCGCCACCGATACGACCTGGTCCGTCCCGGTCCGCTACGAAACCCTCGACAACGGCCTCAAGGTCATCCTGTCGCAGGACAAGACGGCGCCGGTCGTCACGGTCGCCGTTTACTACAACATCGGCTTCCGCATCGAGCCGCGCGACCGCACCGGCTTCGCACACCTGTTCGAGCACATGATGTTCCAGGGTTCCGAGAACCTCGGCAAGATGGAGTTCATCAACCTCGTGCAGCGAAACGGCGGCGTGTTGAACGGCTCCACGCGCTTCGACTACACGAACTATTTCGAGATCGTGCCGGCCCATAAGCTGGAGACGATGCTGTGGGCCGAGGCCGATCGCATGCGCAGCCTCGATATCACGCAGGACAACCTCGCGAACCAGCAGGGCGTGGTGAAGAACGAAGTCAAGGTGAACGTGCTGAACACGCCCTACGGCGGCTTTCCGTGGCTCGACATGCCGCAGTACGCGAACGAGAACTGGTACAACGCGCACAACTTCTACGGCGACCTCGACGACCTCGATGCCGCCAGCCTGGACGACGTCGCCGCCTTCTTCTCCAAATACTACGCGCCGAACAACGCCGCGCTGGCGATCGTCGGCGATTTCGAATACGACGAAGCGCTCGCGATGGTGAAGGAACACTTCGGCGACATCCGCCGTTCCCAGCAGGAGATCGCTCTGCCCGATATCAGCGAGCCGCGCCAGGAAGAGCAGAAGATCGCCAATCGCGTCGACCCGCTCGCTACACGGCCCGGTTTCGCCTTCGCCTATCACATGCCCGAGCGCCTCACCCCCGACTGGTACGCCATGGCCGTGCTGGACCAGGTGCTGCTGCAGGGCGAGGACAGCCTGCTGCACCAGGCGTTCGTCAAGGATGAGGGCATCACCAGCTCCGTCGACGGCGGCATCAACGCCTTCCTCGGCAACATGCTCAACTACAAGGGTCCCATGCTGTGGCAGGCCTATTTCATTCACGACGACGCCGTCGCGCAGGAGCGCATCATGGGCGTGCTCAACCGGGTCATCGAGCAGTTGCGCACGAACCCCGTCGACGCCGAGGCGCTCGCGCGCGCCAAGCTCAAGTGGCGCTCGGACTTTTACGATACGGTGGGTGCGGACTTCGGCTTCGGCCGCGCCGACCTGCTCGCTTCCCTGGCGCTCTTCGACGATGACCCGGGGTTGATCAACGAATTCGAAGCGAAGGTCATGGCTGTCACCCCGGAGCAGGTGCTTACAGCCGCAAAGGAATACCTGCGGCCCACGAACCGCACGATCCTGACGCTCGAGGCGGGCGCCGGCAAAGCAGAAGAGGTGGCCACCAATGACTGACAGGAACCGGCTTTTAGCCTTGCTCGCCGCCGCGAGCCTCGTCATCGCCGCCGGCGGCCAGGCGCAGGAGCGAGCGAAGGAAGCACCGCCGGAAGGCAGCGCGCCCAGGGACTTCAAGCTGCCCGACAAGCGCGAAACGAGTCTCGAAAACGGACTGGAAATCACGGCCGTGCCGTTCGGCTCCGTGCCGAAGGCCACGCTCGCCGTGGTGGTACGTGCGGGCAACCTGAACGACGGCAACCAGACCTGGCTTGCGGACCTTACCGGCGACTTCCTGCTGGAAGGCACGGCCGGCCGCACGGCGGAATCGATCGCGCTCGAGGCGGCTGCCATGGGCGGGCAGGTCAGCGTGACGGTCGGCGAAGACACGACCACGATCAGCGGTGACGTGCTCTCCGAGTTCGCGCCGCAGATGGCGGTGCTGCTCGCCGACATCGTCCGCAATTCCACGTTCCCGCCGTCCGAGCTGGAACGCCTGCGGCGCGACCGGCTGCGCCAGTTGAGCGTGGCGCGGTCGGACCCGGAGCAGATGGCGGCCGCTGCCTTCCGGGAGGCCCTCTACGGCGATCATCCGTATGGCCGGCTCCTGCCCAGCGAGGCGCAGCTCGCAGGCTACACGATCGAAGACGTGCGCGGCTTCCACGCGAACAACTTCGGCGCGAAGCGCACGCACGTCTTCGTCTCGGGGAAATTCGACGTGGACCGCACGATGGCGGCTATCGAGGAGGCGTTCGCCGACTGGAAGCAGGGGCCGGAGCCGCTCATCAATGTACCGGAGCCCGCCAAGGGCAAGGTCGCGACACAAATCATCGACCGCCCGGACGCTTCGCAGTCCAACATCTGGCTCGGCCTCCCGACCATCAGCCCCGGTCACGAGGACTGGATCGCGCTGGACGTGACGGACACGTTGCTCGGCGGCTTCTTCTCCTCGCGCATCACCAGCAACATCCGCGAGGACAAGGGCTATACCTACTCTCCCGGCAGCACCCTGTCGTCCCGCTACCGCGACGGCTACTGGGCCGAGGTTGCCGCGGTGACGACGGAGGTTACCGGCCCGGCGGTCCAGGAGATCCTCGGCGAAATAAACGAGCTTCAGGAAAATCCGCCGCCCGCGGCAGAACTCGATGGCGTGAAGAATTACAGCGCCGGCGTGTTCGTGCTGCAGAACTCGACTCGCGGCGGCATCATCAACGTCCTGAGCTACCTGGACCTGCACGGGTTGCCCGACTCCTATCTCACGAACTACGTCAGCAACGTGTTCGCGGTGACGCCGGAGCAGGTGTCGGAGATGGCGCGAAAGTACCTGCGGGACGAGGACATGACGCTGGTGGTCGTCGGCGATCGTGGCCAGGTGTCGGAGCAGGTTGCGCCGTACCTGGGCGCCGGCGAGGAGTAATCCGGCGCGTTGCAGGGGCGATTGGCGGCCGGGCAACGTCTCGCGCGCAAGAGGGGGCAGCGGTCCGTGCCTTGCACCTGTCGACCGCCGTCCGCTATTGTGCAGGCCTATCCGACCGAAGAGGGCAGTTATCGGTCGCGGCTTGCCTCCTGCACCGTGACTGGGCCTGCGTGACTCGGCGTTGGGCGCCAGCAATGTCGGACCACATGTTTCACCTGAACGCCCGATTCGTTTCACGGGCACGCGTCCTCGCCCGCACCGCCAGTGTGGTCGTCATGCTGGCGGGCGCGCTGGCGCTCGCCGGTTGGATCCTCGACAGCGCCGCCCTGAAAGGGCTGTCCGCCGGCATCACCATGAAGGCGAATGCAGCGCTGGCCTTCCTGTTTGCCGGAGCCTCGCTCTGGCTGTTCGCCGCCAGGCCTTACCGTTCCGGGTACCGCCGCGCCGGGCAGGCGCTGGCGCTGGCCGCCGGCTCAATCGGGATCGCCACCTTCAGCCAGCACCTGTTCGGCTGGAACCTCGGCATCGACCAGCTGCTGTTCGCCGAACCGCCCGGTGCCGTGGCGACGACGAGCCCCGGCCGCATGGGTCCGCCGGCGTCTGCCTGCTTCACTCTCGCGGGCATCGCACTGCTGCTGCTGCACGGCGGAAGGAACGCTTCGGCGGCGCAGCTGCTGTCGATCGCGATCGGGCTCGTGGCATTGCTCGCCGTCACCGGCTACGCCTACGGCGCGGAGCAGTTGTACGGCATTGCCCGCTATTCGGGCATTGCGCTGAACACCGCCGCAGCCCTGGTCGCCTTGAGTATCGGTCTGCTCGCCTCCTGCGTGGATCGCGGCCTTGCCTCCGTAGCGGCCGGCGAGCGTGCCGGCAGCGTGACGGCGCGCCGTTTGCTCCCGTTCGCCCTCGTGGTGCCGCTGTTGCTGGGCGGGTTCGGCGTCTGGCTGGAGAGTGAGGGATATTTCGACGCGCGGTTCAGTATCGCCGCCGTGATGATCGCGATCATCGCCATACTCGCCACCCTGATCGCCCGGACGGCGATCATGCTGAACCGGGCAGAGCGGCAGAGGCTGGCCGCCGAGGCAACGGTGCGCGAGCGGATGCACGAGCTCGAGACAATGATGGAGGTGCTGCCGCTCGGCGTCTTCATCACGACCGACCGGTCCGCCACGGAGATCATCGCCAACAGCGCCGCGCGCGAGCTCCTGCGCCTGCCGCAGCACGACGGCAAACGCCCGCTCCGGAATTCCGTCGAGGAAGCCGCGGCGCATTACCGCATCTTCCGGGAAGGGATTGAACTGTCGCCGGACGAGTTGCCGATCCGCCGTGCCGCACGCGACGGCGTCGTCGTCAAGGACATGGAGCTCGAGATCGTTTTCCAGGACGGCACCGTCAAGCACGGCCTGTTCACAGCGGCTCCGCTGCTGGACGAGCACGGCGAGCCGCGGGGAGCCATCGCCTCGATGATGGACGTCACGGCGCGCAAAGCCGCAGAAATTGAACGCGAGAACCTCCTCGAACGTGAGCGGGAAGCGCGGGCGGAATCGCAACAGGCCAACCGGACGAAGGACGAATTCCTCGCAACGGTTTCACACGAGCTGCGGACGCCGCTCAGCGCCATCCTCGGCTGGACGCGTATCCTGCGCGACCATCGCAACCTCGACGACCAGACGCGGAAACGGGCACTGGCCACCATCGACGGCAATTGCAAGGCCCAGGCGCAGCTCATCGAAGACCTGCTGGACGTTACCCGCGTGACGGCAGGCAACCTCAGGCTCGACATGCAACCCGTCGACCTCCGCGAGATCATCGATACGGCGGTCGACGCCGTGCGTCCCGCGGCCGAGGCCAAGTCGATCCGGCTGCTGACGTCGCTCGAACCCTGCGCGGGCGAGTTACGCGGCGACCCGGCCCGGCTGCAGCAGGTGGTCTGGAACCTGCTGGCGAATGCGGTGAAGTTCAGCGCAGAGGGCAGTTCGGTGAAAATCCGGCTCACAGGCGATGCATCGGAGACGATGATCGTCGTCGCCGACGACGGGGAAGGTATCGATCCGCAGCTCCTGCCGTACGTGTTCGAGCGATTCCGGCAGGCGAACGGCCGGATCATGAGCCGCTATGGCGGTCTCGGCCTCGGCCTTTCCATCGCGCGCACGCTCGTGGAGATGCACGGCGGCACGCTCGAGGCAGCAAGCGCGGGCCTCGGCAAGGGTGCGAGCTTCACCGTCAGGTTACCCCTCCTGGCGAACGAAGCGGCCGTGCCTCCGGCCGCGAAGCCGCTCGCCCCGCCCGTGGCCTGAGGGCTGACCGCTGTTCGGCTCTTTTCGGCCCGAGGGGGCGCGTTCGGCATCATCGGTGGGGTGCCCTTTGGCGGAATGGCTCCCTCCGGGACCTTCGGTCCCTGCGGTCCGCTTTATTTCCGCCAAGACCCCCCGGTGATACCCGGAATCCTCGGTGCTCCGAACACTTCGATTCTTCCGACCCTCCACCGGTGGCGGGGGCGGAGCCGTAACCGGGGGTGCCTTTGTCGGAAATAAAGCGGACCGGAGGGAGCCATTCCGACAAAGGCACCCCCCGGTCGCGACTCCGCCAACCAAAGTTGCTGCCTCCAGGCATGCCGCAGAGCCGTTTCACGTTGTGGAGCCTCGGGCCGGGCCTGCGGCGCCGCGCATTAGGATGGTGTCATATTTACAGAGGCGCCCTCTGCGCGCGCCCAAAAGCAACGAGGATTGCCATCGATGACTCCGATCTCGCCGCGGCTGCATGCC
>DATABW010000251.1:0-8028 GCA_036259375.1 Woeseiaceae bacterium | reverse complement strand
GCGGCAACGATCGTATCGTGCAGGTAGTCGGGAGTGCGGTTCATAGCGGGTTCCGGCGGCACGAGCATCGCAGGGCGCACGGCGGACGATGCCGCGGGTCAGCTCCGTTGGCTTCGCCTGCGATGCGGGCTCCTACAGGATGGCGAATCATGTTGCATCATCAGGTGAGATTTGAGAACGAGGAAGGGTACGAGCTCGCGGGTGTCCTGGACATGCCGGACAAGAGCCCGCGCGCCTGGGCGCTGTTCGCGCACTGCTTTACCGGCTCCAAGAACCTGAAGGCGACCCGGCACATCAGCCGGGCGCTGAACGATTCCGGCATTGCGGTGCTGCGTTTCGATTTCACCGGGCTCGGCGAAAGCGAGGGAGAGTTCGCCGACACGACGTTCTCCAGCAACGTTACGGACCTGGTCGCTGCCGCTGAATTCCTCGAACGGGAACACCGCGCGCCCAGGCTGCTCGTCGGTCATTCGCTGGGCGGCACCGCGGTATTGCGAGCGGCGGCGGAGATTCCCTCCGCCGTGGCGATTGCGACGATCGGCGCGCCCTCGCATCCGTCGCACGTCATCGAGCGATTCGAAGACGCGGTCGCCGAGATCAGGACCCTCGGCGAGGCGGCGGTCGAGCTGGCCGGGAGGACGTTCACCCTCCGGCGCAGCTTTCTGAGCGACCTGGAGCGCCACCCGCTGCCCGAGAGCCTCGGCGGCCTCAGGACGGCTCTCTTGTTCATGCACTCGCCGCTCGATGAGATTGTGGAGCTCGACAATGCGAGCGAGCTGTTCCTCGAGGCGAAACATCCCAAAAGCTTCGTGACCCTCGACGATGCCGATCACCTGCTCACTCGCGAGGAAGACGCACGCTATGCCGGACGCGTCCTGTCAGCATGGGCGGAGAAGTACCTGTTCGGTGTCGACGAACCGGCCGAAGGACTGTCGGCGTCTGCCGGGGAGGCGATTGCGCGCACGCGTTCCACTTCGCTCACCACGGAGCTCAATGCCGCCGGCCATCGGCTCATCACCGACGAGCCCGAATCCTACGGCGGCGACAACCTCGGCCCCACGCCTTATGACCTGCTGTCGGCCGGCCTCGCCGGCTGCACGACGATGACGCTGCAGATGTACGCCAGGCACAAAGGACTCGCACTGGACACGGCGACTGCGCGGGTGCGGCACGACAAGACCCACGCGAAGGACTGTGCCGATTGCGAAAGCGAGGAGGGAAAAATCGACGAATTTCAGCGCTCGATCGTGCTGACCGGCGACCTCACCGAAGATGAGCGGCAGCGGCTCCTCGACATCGCGGATCGTTGTCCCGTGCACAAGACCCTGCACGGCGTCATCCGTATCCGCACGCGCCTCGTGTAGGGGCCCACTCCTGCAGCTCAGGCCGCGTCGGACTTGTCCTTGGTCTTGCCGTTCTTCTTCTTCGCCGGTGCCTTGCCGGCCCGGCGCTTCCGGCTTTCCTCCTCGACCACCCTGTTGATCTGCCACTGCTGCGCGATCGACAGCAACGTGTTCGTCACCCAGTAGAGCACCAACCCTGCCGGGAAGAACGCAAAGAAGCCGGTGAACACGATCGGCATGATTTGCATCACCCGTGCCTGCACCGGGTCGGCCGGCGCGGGGTTCAGCTTCTGCTGGAAGAACATCGCGGCGCCCATGATGAGCGGCAGGATGAAATACGGATCCCGCGACGACAGGTCGGTGATCCAGAGCGCGAACGGCGCCTGGCGCATTTCCACGCTTTCGAGCAGCACCCAGTAGAAGGCGAGGAAGAACGGCATCTGGATCAGGATCGGCAGGCAGCCTGCGGCCGGGTTCACCTTCTCGCGCTTGTACAGATCCATCATCGCCTGGCTCAGTTGCTGGCGGTCGTCCTTGTAGCGCTCCTGCAGGGCTTTCATGCGCGGCTGGATCTCGCGCATCTTCGCCATCGAGCGGCCGCTCGCCTGCGTCAGCTTGTAGAACACCAGCTTGATCAGGATCGTGACGAGAATGATCGCGACACCCCAGTTGTGCACGAAGCTGTTGATCTTCGAGAGCAGCCAGAAGAGCGGCTCGGACAGGATGGTGAGCCATCCATAGTCGACGGTGAGCTTCAGGGACGGCGTCACCTGCTCCAACTGCTCTTGCAGCTTCGGCCCGACGAAAAGCGCGGTCGTGAAGGTTTCGCCGTCGCCCGCGGGCACCGCCTGGGTCGCGCCGATCACACTGCCCGTCGCGACGTTATCGCTTACGGCCACGCGGTAGTGCTGCTCCCCTTCCGCGGTCGGCACGACCCCGACCAGGAAATGATGCTGGATCATGGCGATCCACCCGTCCTCGACCGTCGCGTTGAACGGTCCATCCGAGAGGAGATCGTCGCGGTCCAGCTTGGACGCTTTTTCGCCGTCGTAGAACAGGGGGCCGTCGAACGAATACGTGTCGACGTCGAACATCGAGCGTTCCTGGGGATACGAGTGGCGGCGGATCTGCACGTACGGTGCACCCTGCCATGCCCGATCGCTGTTGTTCGTGACGGTCTGTTGCAGGCCGATGATGTAGCTGCCCCGTTCGAAGCTGTACTGTTTCAGGACGCTGATCCCCTGGCCGTCCTCCCAGGTGAGGGATACCGTCAGCTCGTCCCGGCCGTTCAGCCGGTACTCGGTCTGCGGGCTTTGGAACACGGCAAGGTGATTCGCCTCGGATCCGTCACCGGTCGACCGGAGCCCGGTTTGCAGCAGTCCAAGCTCCCGCGAACGGCGGCTCAGAAGCGTCACGAGGTTGTCCGGCTCGTCCTTGTGCACGGGGTAACCGAGCAGCACCGCTTTTGCAAGCGTGCCGCCGCGCGTATCGATCTCGAGGTCGAGCACGTCCGTGCGGACGTGAATGATGCCGGAGGACTCTTGGGATGACTGCTCGTCGGACGGAACCTCGGGCCGAGGCGCCTGCGCGGGCGCGTCAGCCGTCGGCCTGGGCAGTTCAGGGAGCTGGCCCTGGTCGGAGGCCGGTTCGCCGGGTTCTTCCGCCGCCGGCGCGACCGGCGAGACCGGCTCAGGCGCGTAATCCCGAACCCAGGTCTGCCAGGTGAACCAGAGCAGGAGCCCGAAAGCCGCCCAGATCAGCAAGCGTTGGTTATCCATTCAGCCTTTCCCTGCGCGGCGTAGTCTCTGCCAGTGTCCTTCCAGACTGTCAAAAAGCGTGGCGTTATCGGCGCTGCTCGTCCCGGGCTGCCCCATGACCACGATATCGAAACCCCCGAGTTCCGGCCGATACCGCCGGAATGACTCCCGGACGATCCGTTTCAGCCGATTGCGGCCGCTCGCGAGACGGCAATGCTTTTTGGAGATCGCGAGGCCGAGCCTTGCCGAGTGCTTTCCATTGGGGCTGGACAGGACGGTGAAGTAGCGATCGCGGCTCTTGTTCGCGCCGCGGAAGACGCGGCTGAACTCGGCGGTGTCCGACAGGCGGTCGGCGGTGCGGAGCCGGTAGAGCCGACGGGTGTTCTTGTTGGCCGGTCCTCTCTGCTTTTCCGTCGTCGCCGCCCCGGTTTGCTGTTAATGCGCCTTACGGCGTGAGCTGGGCCCGGCCTTTCGCGCGCCGGCGCTTCAGGATCAGCCGCCCGGCCTTGGTGGCCATGCGGGCACGAAAACCGTGATTGCGAGCCCGCTTGATCTTGCTGGGCTGGTAAGTGCGTTTCATTGCTCGGGCCTGCTGGTGCTGCGGCCGCGGCGATCCGCCCCGGCCGAAAGAAAGCCGGCAAGGGTACGCGCGCCCCAAATCACTGTCAACAGAACCCCCGGCGCTGCGGGGTGAAATGCACGTGCCCGAGGTCGATGAATCCGGTCGCCTCGAGCGCTTCCGGTCTGTGGCCAACCCTATTCGGAAGTTATAGACTGGCGCGCTCCATTCGCAACACCGAATGCTTTTCCCTGGGGACTCAGTTGCAGGCCGACACGAATCTGTGGAACCGCTGCGTGCGCGATTTGCAAGCGGAACTGCCGGAGCAGCAATTCAATACCTGGATCCGCCCGCTGCAGGCGGTTGAAGATGGCAGCGTGTTGCGGCTGCTCGCCCCTAACCGTTTCGTCGTGGACTGGCTGCAGCAGCATTACATCGAGCGAATCCTGCAACTCGTCGACGGCGCCGGCGGCGCCAGCGAAGTCGTCATCGAAGTGGGGTCCCGCCAGTCGGACGCCGCGACCATCGTCAGCACGCCGCGGCCGGCCCGCGCACCCTCTGCGGCGCCGATCGTCAGCCGCCTCAATCCCGCTTTCACGTTTGCCCGCTTCGTCGAAGGCAAGAGCAACCAGTTGGCACGCGCCGCGGCGCTGCAGGTCGGCGAGAATCCGGGCAAGTCCTACAATCCCTTGTTCATCTACGGCGGTGTCGGGCTCGGGAAGACTCACCTCATGCAGTCGATCGGCAACGCGATGCTGGCGCGCGATTCGGCCGCGCGGGTGAGTTACGTGCATTCAGAACGCTTCGTCGGCGATATGGTGAAAGGCCTGCAGCACAACACGATCTCCGATTTCAAACGGTCCTACCGCTCCCTCGATGCCTTGCTCATCGACGACATCCAGTTTTTCGCCGGCAAGGAACGCTCCCAGGAGGAATTCTTCCACACCTTCAACGCGCTGCTCGAAGGGCAGCGCCAGATCGTGCTGACTTGCGATCGTTATCCGAAGGAAGTGAACGGTCTGGAAGAGCGCCTGAAGTCGCGTTTCGGCTGGGGACTGACGGTCGCTATCGAGCCGCCCGAGCTCGAGACGTCGGTCGCCATCCTCATGAGCAAGGCTGCCGCGGAGAACGTGGAGCTGCCGGAAGAGGTAGCGTTTTTCATCGCGAAACGTATTCGCTCGAATGTGCGCGAGCTCGAAGGCGCCCTGCGGCGGGTCATGGCAAACTCGCAATTCACGGGGCGGCCGATCAGCCTGGATTTTGCCAAGGAGGCGCTGCGCGACCTGCTCGCCCTGCAGGATCGCCTGGTATCGATCGAAAACATACAGAAGACAGTGGCGGATTACTTCAAGATCCGGGTCGCGGACCTGCTGTCGAAGCGACGCAGCCGCTCGATCGCCCGCCCGCGCCAGCTCGCGATGGCGCTCGCCAAGGAGCTCACGAATCACAGCCTGCCGGAGATCGGAGACGCGTTCGGCGGCCGTGACCACACGACCGTCCTGCACGGCTGCCGCCGGATCTCAGCGTTGCGCGAAACCGAAAAGAGAGTCGATGAAGATTACTTGAATTTGTTGAGAACTCTGACAGGATGATGTGGATAACCGGTGGAGAATTTTGAGCGGCGTTTTCATCCACAGGTGATGCACAGGAAAACAGGCCGCCATACAGCGGTTTGCCTGAGCCGAGAGCGCATGTAGGCTGCTGTTTTGTAAGGGTTACTAAAAGTTATGCACAGGACTTGCTGCGCCTAATAATAACAAGTAAAGCAATATTTCCAGTATTTATTAACAGGTGGATCCGATGAAGTTAACCGCAAGTCGCGAGGCGTTGCTGAAGCCGCTGCAGGCAGTGATCGGTGTGGTCGAACGGCGGCAAACGATGCCTATCCTGGCCAACGTGCTGCTGGTCGCCAAGGACAATCGCCTGTCCATCACCGCAACGGATCTCGAGGTGGAGCTGGTGGCGAGTGCCGACGCGACGATCAGCACGGGAGGGGAGGTCACCGTGCCTGGACGGAAGCTCCTGGATATTTGCCGGGCGCTGCCGGAAGGCGCGGAGGTCGCGATCAGCCTCTCGGGTGAGAAGCTCGGTGTACGCTCCGGTCGAAGCAAGTTCAGCTTGACGACGCTGCCGGCGGCGGAGTTTCCTTCCGTTGAGGACATCAAGGCGGGTGCGCCGCTGGAGTTGCCCCAGGACGCCCTGGGGAGGCTCCTCGACAAGACGCATTTCTCGATGGCGCAGCAGGACGTACGTTATTACCTGAACGGCCTGTTACTGGAAACGGGGAAAAAGCACTTGAGGGCGGTGGCCACGGACGGACACCGACTCGCGCTGTGCCAGGTGGAGCTGGACGGGGTCAAAGCGCTCGAGGACCAGGCCGAGCACCAGGTGATCGTGCCGCGAAAAGGCGTGCTGGAGCTGCAGCGGCTGTTGAGCGGCGAGGGTAAGTTGACGCTGGAGCTGGGGCAGAACCACATCCGCATCCAGCTCGAGGGTATCCGGTTTACGTCCAAGCTGATCGATGGCCGCTTCCCGGAATACGATCGCGTGATCCCGAAGGACACCGGCAATACGCTGACCGCCGATCGGCAGGCGTTCCGGGGGGCGCTGCAGCGGACGGCCATCCTGTCGAACGAGAAATACCGCGGCATTCGCCTCATCATTCGGGAAAACAACGTGGTGCTTCAGGCGCATAACCCGGAACAGGAAGAGGCGGAGGAGGAGCTCGAAATCCGCTACCAGGGCGACGACATCGAGATCGGCTTCAACGTCAATTACCTGCTGGATGCGCTGGGTGCGATCGAATCGGAGGAGGTCACGCTGGCCGTGGTCGACGGTAATTCGAGCTGTCTCCTGCGAGAGCCGGGCAACGACGACTGCAAGTACGTTGTCATGCCGATGCGCCTTTAAGATCCGTCCGTGCGCCCCGGGCCATTCGAGGCTGACTGGCGGCGCCGAACGTTCCGCCTCCGTCGCCGACGATCGGGGTGCGCTTCCGTTCCATGACCCTGCTGAGCTTCAGCTGCCGTGATTTCCGCTGCCTTGCCGAGGCGGCGATGGAGCTGGACCCCCGCTATAACCTGATCCATGGCGCCAATGCGTCGGGCAAGACCAGCGTGCTGGAGGCGATAGCGTACCTCGGGCGCGGCAAATCCTTTCGCAGCGCCCCGCCGGAGCGGTTGGTTCGGCATGGAGCAGGGGAATTCCTGCTGTTGGGCCGCGTTGGGCGAGGCGGGCGGGAGATGGGGGTCGGCGTACGAAACGGGCGTGGCGGACTGGAAATCAGTGTGGATGGGGACCGCAGCGGTGGGGTAGCTGAACTCGCGGAGCTACTGCCCCTGCAGATCGTCGATCCGGAAGTGCACAATCTCGTCGCAGGAGGTCCGGAGCAGCGGCGGCGTTATCTCGACTGGATCGCGTTCCACGTGGAACCTTCGTTCCTGCAGGCCTGGCGGCGCTTCCGGCGGGCCCTGAAGCAGCGGAATGCCGCGCTGCGTGATGCGGCTCCGCCGGCGGAGCTCGCCGGCTGGGATCGCGAGTTCCTAGACTCGGCGCAACTGATTCACGAGGTCCGGGGGCGCTGTCTCGCCCTGGCGGAACCTGTTCTGCGGGAGACAGCGGAACAGCTGCTCGGCGGCGGCATCGCTTTCGAGTACCAGCAGGGCTGGCCGGCAGACCAGGAGCTGCCGGATGCGCTCGCCGCGGGCCGGGAACGCGACCTGCAGCTCGGCACCAGCCGGAGCGGCCCTCAACGCGCCGACCTCCGGCTGAGCTACGACGATCGCCAGGCGCGGAAGCTCGTCTCCCGAGGTCAGCAGAAGCTCCTGGCGTGCACCCTGGTGGTGTCCGCCACTAAGGTGGTGCAGCAGCACCTCCGTCGGCCATTGCTCCTCCTCCTCGACGACCCCGCCGCCGAACTGGATGCCACCTCTTTGGCGCGCCTGATGAACGCAGTCGGCACCTTGGGTGCCCAGGTCATCGCCACGGCTCTCGAGCCCGATCAGCCCCTCTTCCCGACCTCCCCCCGCAGGTTCCACGTGGAACACGGTGAGCTGCGGCGGCTGAATTAGGCACGCCCTCGACTGACAGCGTTCCACGTGGAACACCTGTCTTTGCAAGTAGTCCGATCGCTGCCCGCTCGTTCGGGATCACGGGAGATCCCTTGGCGCAGACCGGCAGCTCATTGCAGCCCCCGAGGAGCTTAAATTACAACGTGCCCGCCATTCCCGAACTCCCTTCGTAACCCATGGCGGCAGGACCTGTCTGCAGGCGAACCCCGGAGCGCCAGACGCAAGCGTGCCGAGAGCGTTCGGAAGGGCTTTGCGGCGGCCGAAATGGTACAATGGATCGGTTGCGTTCAGAGGACGGG
>DATABW010000250.1:0-5193 GCA_036259375.1 Woeseiaceae bacterium | reverse complement strand
ACGCCGGACGGCTTTTACCGCGGCAACCAGGTCATCGCGCAGCCCGAAGAAGACGACGAAGAATAACGCCCGCGGCCACAGGTACGCCGGGCCTCGTGCACTCCATCGCAAACAATGGACCGTTTCCCGCGGCCCTTTTTTGCGACCGGGTACACTAGCCTGACCTGAAGATCAGGAATTCCGTTGGGGGGAAATTCGGTTATAGCGCTCGACGCGATGAGCGGCGACCTCGGCGCCGAGGTGGTCGTGCGCGCCGCTGTCGCTTCACTGGAGAAGCATCCGCAGCTCGAGCTGGTCCTCGTCGGCAACGAGGATGAGCTGGGCGGCCTGGTGACTCGTCTCGTTGGCGCCGACCGCCGCCTGAGCATCGAGCGCTCGACGGAGGTCGTGGGGATGTCGGAGGGACCGGCGGACGCTCTCCGGAAAAAGAAGGACTCCTCGATGCGCGTAGCCGTCGACCTGGTAAAGAGCGGCAAGGCGCAGGCCTGTGTCAGTGCAGGCAATACGGGCGCGCTGATGGCGATTGCAAAGTTCGTCCTGAAAACGCTGCCCGGCATCGAACGTCCGGCAATCATTGCGGAGCTGCCTTGTATCGGCGGCAGCGTGCATATGCTGGATCTCGGCGCCAACACGTCCGGAGACGCGGAACTCCTGTTCCAGTTCGCCGTCATGGGATCCATCGTCACAGGAGACATTCGCCACATCGAGCGGCCGCGCGTCGCGCTTCTCAACATCGGTGTCGAAGCCACCAAGGGCAACGATACCATCCGCGATGCCTCGACACTGCTCGCTGCAAGCAGCTTGAACTACGTCGGGTTCATCGAAGGCAACGAGATTTTCTCGGGGAAGGCGGATGTCGTGGTAACGGACGGATTTACCGGAAATGTGGCTCTCAAGACGATGGAAGGCACCGTCGGACTCGCGGCTCATTACCTCCGGCGCGCGTTTACGCGCAACCTGCTTACGAAGGTGCAGGCGTTCTTTGCGGCGCCCGTCCTCAGGAGCCTTGCGATCGAGATGGACTCGCGCAACTACAACGGCGCCTCGCTTGTGGGGCTGGATGGTATCGTAATCAAAAGTCACGGCAGCGCCGATGCCTACGCTTTTCAGCATGCGATCGACACGGCGCTCGTCGAAGTAAAGAACCAGGTCCCGCTGCAGATCGGGAATCTGCTGCAACAGGAAGCTGCATGATCTATTCAAGAATCGCGGGCACGGGACGCTACCTGCCGGACCGAATCATGACGAATGCCGACCTGGAAAAAATGGTCGACACCAGCGATGAGTGGATCCGGACCCGAACCGGTGTCGAGCGGCGGCATATTGCGGCCGAGGAGCAGTCGACTTCCGACCTGTGTGTCGAGGCCTCCCGAACGGCAATGGCGGACGCCGGAGTCAAACCGGAGGACATCGACCTGATCGTCGTCGGGACCACCAGCCCCGATCTCATCTTTCCGAACATCGGCACGATCGTGCAACGGCAGCTCGGTATCCACGGCTGCCCGGCGTTCAGCATCGAAGCAGCTTGCACCGGGTTCATTTACGCGCTCAGCGTATGCGACAAATTCGTGCGCGCCGGCGAATCGAAATGCGCGCTCGTGATCGGCGCGGAAATTCTCAGCAAGCTCGTCGACTGGACCGACCGCACGACCTGCGTGCTGTTCGGCGACGGTGCCGGCGCCGTGATCGTAAAACCGTCCGACGAGCCGGGCATCCTGTCCTCGCACCTCGGCGCCGACGGGAAGTACAAGGAACTTTTGTATTACCCGATAGGCGCATCGAAAGACCTGCACAAAGCGGGACTCGATGAAGCGAAGATCATCATGAGCGGCAACGAGGTGTTCAAGGTCGCCGTGAAAACATTGGGCAGCGTCGCGGAGGAAGCGATCCGGGCGAACGGTATCGAAGTCGCCGATATTGACTGGTTCATTCCCCACCAGGCAAACCTGAGGATCATCCAGGCGACAGCCAAGCGGCTCGGCTTGCCGATGGAGAAGGTCGTTCTGACGGTGCAGGATCACGGCAACACGTCGGCGGCGTCGGTACCGTTGGCGCTGGACGTCGCCGTCAGGGACGGCCGGGTGCAGAGGGGTCAACTGGTGCTGATGGAGGCCTTCGGCGGCGGCTTCACCTGGGGCTCGGCGCTGATGCGCTATTAGACGTCCAGGAGCCCGTCTTCACGAAGGATCCGATCTGGAACACGGTATCGCATCGCCCGCCAGAGGGCTCCTGCAGATCGTCCTCACCGCAACGCCGGCCTCTTGTCGCGAGCCTGCCGGCGCTTCATTCGTTCGAGCAGGTTCTTCCGCCTGGCATCGAGGCTCTTCTTTCGCCCGGCGGCGCCGCCTCTTTCCCCGTTCTTCCGGTCGTACGCTTTCCGAAACCGGCAGAAGTCGCTGTACGCTTCCCGAACGTGCCTGAAATCGCGCAGCAGCAGCTCGAGGAGGATGACGTCGTCCAGGAAGCCGATCGCCGGGATGCCGTCCGGGATGACGTCCTCAGGATCGCCGAAATAGACGAACGTGGCGAGCATCTGCTCGCGCGCGGCTTTCGGCAGCCGCCAGTCGGCATCCTCGAGCATGCTGATCATCGTGTCCAGTTCCGGGAGCCGCTTCGAGACGAAGTCCGGCAGGGGCCGCGCCGTCCGGATGCTTTCCAGGACGGTACGCACGGCATCGATGATTTCCGCCTCGTCGCCGTCGCGCACCGTGTTCCGCGACTGCCTGACGGCGTCCCGAAACAAACCGAGATCCCGATCCGTGAAATCGAGCGAGATACTGATGCCCATGCTCCGCGCCCCCACCGACGAATGGGCGCAAGGCTACCGGCCGTCCACCAGCCGGTCAATCGACGTCACGACCGGAATTTGCAGATGTGTGGAATAATGACGATCGTATGAAACCGAAGCTCTACATCGGCAACCGCAATTATTCCTCCTGGTCACTTCGGGCGTGGTTGCTGCTCGCGGAATCGGGCATCGATTTCGACGAGGAGCGGCTGCCCCTGGACACTGCGGAATTCGAGGAGCGCATCGGCGCCATTTCGCCGTCCCGGCGTGTGCCGGCGTTGGCCCTGGGCGGGGAGACCGTCTGGGATTCGCTTGCGATCGCGGAAACGGTTGCGGAGCGTTGGCCGGAAAAAGCGCTCTGGCCGGCGGAGCCGAAGAGCAGGGCGCACGCGCGCTCGGTCAGCGCCGAGATGCACAGTGGCTTTGCCGCACTGCGCTGGGAGATGCCGATGAACTGTCGCGCGATGGGCAGGAAGGTGCCGTTGTCGCGTGAGCTCAAGGCGGACATCGACCGGATCCTGGCAATCTGGAGCGACTGCTCCGAACGTTACGGGGGCGGCTGGTTGTTCGGTAACTTCAGCGTGGCGGATGCGATGTACGCACCGGTTGTGCTGAGGTTTCGTACGTATGGGGTGGATGTGCCGCAAACGGCGGAAGGCTACGCGGATCGCGTATTGCGGAGCAAGGCAATGCAGAAGTGGCTCGCGGCGGCGGAATCGGAAACCGAAGTAATCGCAGGGGACGAGGTCGGACAATGAACAACAGGCGCGGGGAATCGCGAGCGCGGCCGCGGGCCGGGCTCGCCGTCGGCTTCCTGGCTATCGCGGCGGTTGCCGTTGCGGCCGAGGCCGCGCGTGCGGAAGTCTACGAGCTGCCGCCCGCGGGCGGTGACGTCATCGGCGCGCTGATCTACGTCGAATCCCGTGCGGCCGACACGCTGCTGGACATTGCGCGGCGTCACGGCCTGGGTTACGAGGAAATCGTTCGGGCGAATCCCGGTATCGATCCGTGGCTGCCCGGAGCCGGCACCCGGGTGGTCCTGCCGACGCGCTACATCCTGCCGCCGGGGCCGCGGCGCGGTCTCGTGTTGAACCTCCCGGAATACCGCATGTACTACTTTCCCGAACCGGAGCCGGGAGAGCCGGCGCTGGTGATGACCTATCCGGTCAGCATCGGCCGCATGGATTGGGCGACGCCGCTGGGCGAGACCCGGGTCGTGTCGAAGGTCGTGAACCCGGCCTGGTACCCTCCGGAATCGGTGCGGGCGGAGCACGCGGCTGACGGGCGGCCCCTGCCGCGCGTCGTGCCGCCGGGCCCGGACAACCCGCTGGGAACCCGTGCCATGCGGCTGGGACTGCCGAGCTACCTCATCCACGGCACGAATCGGCCGGCCGGCGTCGGCATGCGGGTGACCCACGGCTGCATACGCATGTTCCCCGAGGATATCGAGTTCCTGTTCGAGCGGGTGAGGGTGAACACCCCCGTCCGCATCCTGAACGAGCCCGTGAAACTCGGTTGGGACGGCGACCGCCTGCTGATGGAGGTGCACCGGACGCTGGATGTGGCGCCGGTTCCCGTGGAGGACGAGCAAGCCGCAATCGCCATCGATGCGCTGGCGGAGCCGGCGCTGGTCGAGCCGCCGATGCCCAGCCGGCTCACGGCCCTGACCAGGCGATTCGTCGATGCGACCAGCGGACGCTCGGGCGAGCTCGACTGGGACTCTGCCGAGCGTTTGCTGGAGCGCGCCGACGGCATCCCGGTAGCCGTGGGGAACGCCATAAAAAACGCCGCGACAAGCGCGGCGTCTGAATGAAAACCCGTAGTCTGTCGCTACTTTGACATCTGCTGCTGGAACATCCGTTCCAGCCGATCGCGATTGGCATCGCAGCAGGATTGAGCTTCCTCGGCCGCGGCCAGCGCTTCATCCGCGGTCTGCTGGGCGTTTCGCGCGGCCTGCGCGGCGCTGTCGGCGGCGGCCCGTGCGGCCTCGGCTGCGGACAGGGCTTCCGCCGCGTCCTGCGCCGCCCGGTCAACAGACGACTGGACTGCGTCGCGTTCCTCCTGGTTGGCGCAGCCGCTCGCTATGCCAAGCACGAGCGCAATCGCGCTTACCTTCATTAAATTCTTAATCATCACTCCAGTTCCTCTGGTGGAAAAATTGCAGGCGCATTATTTCCTAAAACGACTGGACCTTCAATGATCTGCGCGCTTATTCATGCGAGTGTCGTGCTTCCGCGACAGGCCACCGGGGTTTTGCACCGTCTTGCCATGGTGCCGCGTCGACCAGGCACTGGCCATAATCCCGTTCATTCCCGGTCGCGAATTCCATGCGGCGATGCGGTCGGGTCGGAGCTTGTCCTGACCATTTGCCGCCTGCAGGCCGACGGGTATTTACAAAGGGCGGA